>NZ_JAKKFE010000032.1:0-975 GCF_022230935.1 Micromonospora hortensis | reverse complement strand
GGGGGGGGGGGGGGGGGGGGGGGGGGGGGGGGGGGGGGGGGGGGGGGGGGGGGGGGGGGGGGGGGGGGGGGGGGGGGGGGGGGGGGGGGGGGGGGGGGGGGGGGGGGGGGGGGGGGGGGGGGGGGGGGGGGGGGGGGGGGGGGGGGGGGCGGTGAGGCGGACGCGAACGACAAGGTGATGGCGTCGTTCGCCACCACCATGCAGAACACCAAGCTCACGCCGCTCACCCCGAAGTGGGTGGAGGTCAGCCGGACGAAGACGGTGACCCAGGCGATGAACAGCTCGGTCATGAAGGGTCAGAAGACGGTCGAGAAGGCTACCGCCGACGCGGCCGGTGAGATGGAAGGCATTTTGAACAGCAAGTGATCTCACAGACCACAAGCCCGGAGACGGCCGCCGCGCGGGAGACCCCAGCGCGGCGGCGTCGCCGGGTGGACCGCCTGCCCTACCTGCTGCTCCTGCCCGCCCTGCTGATCATCGGGGTGCTGCTGCTCTGGCCGCTCGGCCAGGTGGTGGTGATGTCCTTCTACCGGCTGAACAGCGTCCGGCAACTGCGCGGCGACCGGGAGTGGCCGTGGGTGGGGCTCGGCAACTACGTCGACATCCTCTCCGACCCGTTCTTCCTGACCGTGCTGCGCAACACCGTTCTGTTCGCCGCGGCCAACGTGCTGCTCACCATGGTGCTCGGCACCCTGGTGGGGCTGCTGCTCAACCGGCTCGGTCGCAAGATGGCCACGTTCGTGGCCAGCTGCGTGATGCTCGCCTGGGCGACGCCGGCGCTGACCGGCACCATCGTCTGGAAGTGGATCTTCGACGACACCAGTGGCCTCGTCACGTGGCTGTTCAACGCGTTGCCGGACGGGCTCTCGAGCAGCCTGTTCGGTCGCAGCGACTGGACCGGCTACGGCTGGTTCAACTCGCCGCTGCTCTTCTTCTCCATCCTCACCCTGGTGGTGGTCTGGCACTCGTTCCCGT
>NZ_JAKKFE010000031.1:0-45001 GCF_022230935.1 Micromonospora hortensis | reverse complement strand
GCCGCCCGGACGCGCCGGCGAGCCCGTCGGCGTGGCCCGCGCCGCCGCCGCGGTGCCCGCCGGGTCCGGCCCGGTGGACCGGCCGGAAACGGAGCCCTCCGACGGGCCGGCGCTGCGCTCGGCCGGTCAGGACGCGCCGGACGACGACGCCGCACCGGGTGCCCGTTCCGAGGAACGCCGGCAGACCCGTGAACGACGCCGTCTGCGCGCGGCGGTGTTGGTGCTGGTCAGCGTCGTGCTGCTCGGCGCGGTGCCGCTCTTCTTCGGCATCCGGACGCTGAGCCGTGACCCGGTCTTCGACAACCTGGACCAGCTCGGCGTGCCCGCCTGGGCGGCCGCGAAGACTGTCGACGACGTCAGCGGCAGCCGCTGGTGCCTGCTCGACTGCCGGCTGCGCGAGCGCACCGTCACCTCGGAGAAGGCGCCCACGGAGACGGCGCAGGTCTACGAGGACGCGCTGCGCCGCGACGGGTGGCAGCCGTGGAAGGTGAGCCGCTGCCCGGAGCAGCAGACGAAGGGCAGCTACACCTGCTGGCGTCGCGACGAGTTGACCCTCGACCTGTGGGTACGCGACCCGACCTGTGTGCCGCCGCCGGTGGACGGCGAGCCGGCGGTCGTGCCGTCCGGCGACCCGTCGGCCGCTGCGACCGAGTGCACCGGCTCGTTGGTGTCGGTGAAGGTGCGCAATGCGATCGACGACGAGCGGACCAGGCCGCAGCCGACCACCGACCCGTCACTGACCGGTGAGGATCCGTTCCCGACGGTCAGTGCCGATCCGCTGGGCGAGCAGACACCCTCACCGTCCTGAGCCGGTCTCCATCACGGACGGTAGGGTCTGGGGCTGGCGGGCACGCCCGCTACCGGTGACCGCCGACGGCACGGCGGCCGGTACGGGTGGCATGGTTGTGCGTTCCGGGGACGTCGGGTCCTGCGGAACTCTGCTTGAGGAGGACAGGCGTGGGCGACATTGGAGCGATCGCGGCGCTGATCGCGGCATCCGCGTTCGCGGTGCTGGTGCTCATCCTGACGCTGCCCATCCTGCGGCTGCGGCACACGGTTGACGCCACCACCCGCATGATCAACGACCTGAACGATCGGACCGCGCCGCTGCTCGGTGACGTGAACACCACTGTGAAGAACGTCAACACCGCGCTGGAGCAGGTGCAGACCTCGCTCGACGGTGTGAACCTCCAGCTGGCGAAGGTCGACACCATGACCAGCCACGCGCAGAACGTCACCGCCAACGTCGCCAACCTGGCCACCGTCGTCTCCGCCGCGGCCGCAAACCCCCTGGTCAAGGTGGCCGCGTTCGGTTACGGCGTGCGTAAGGCCGCCGCCGGCCGCCGGCACGCCGAGACCGAGCGCGAGGTGCGCGACACCATCAAGCAGCAGCGACGGGCCGCGCGACGCGGCAACAGCTGACCGACCCGGCGCACCAGGAGGTAGCGGGACATGAGGCGCTTGTTCTGGCTCGGCATCGGGGTGGCCGTCGGTGTGATCGTGGTCCGCAAGGCGACCCGGACCGCGCAGGCGTACACGCCGGCGGGCATCGCCAGCTCGCTGACGGAATCCGCTGGCGGGCTCGTCGAGTCGCTGCGTAGTTTCGTGGAGGACGTCCGGGTCGGGATGGCCGAACGCGAGCAGGAGATCCACCACGCGTTCGCCCAGGGCGAGGCGTTCGACGACAAGTTCGCCGACCTGCGGGAAGACCCGCGAATCGGCGATCGAGAAATCTTTCCGGAGGAACACCAGCGATGAAGACGGCGGAGATCAAGCGGCGGTACCTCGCCCACTTCGAGGCGAATGGCCACACCGTGGTGCCGTCCGCTCCGCTGCCCGCCATCAGCGACCCGAACCTGCTGTTCGTCAACGCCGGCATGGTGCAGTTCGTCCCGTACTTCCTGGGTCAGCAGACGCCCGCGTACCAGCGGGCGGTCAGCGTGCAGAAGTGCATCCGTACCCCGGACATCGACGAGGTCGGTAAGACCAGCCGGCACGGCACGTTCTTCCAGATGAACGGCAACTTCTCCTTCGGGGACTACTTCAAGGCCGGCGCGATCCCGCTGGCCTGGGAGCTGTCCACGAAGCCGATCGCCGAGGGTGGTTACGGGCTGGATCCGGAGCGGATCTGGCCGACGGTCTACCTCGACGACGACGAGGCGTACGAGATCTGGCGATCGGTTGGCGTGCCGGCCGAGCGGATCGTGCGCCGGGGCAAGGCGGACAACTTCTGGTCGATGGGCATTCCCGGGCCGTGCGGTCCGTCGTCGGAGCTGTTCTACGACCGGGGCCCGGAGTACGGCCGCGAGGGCGGCCCGGCGGTCGACGAGGACCGGTACATGGAGTACTGGAACCTCGTCTTCATGCAGTTCGAGCGGGGTCCGGGCACCACCAAGGAGGACTACCCGATCCTGGGCGACCTGCCGGCGAAGAACATCGACACCGGCATGGGCCTGGAGCGGATGGCCTCGATCCTGCAGGGTGTCGACAACCTGTACGAGATCGACGAGGTTCGGCCGATCCTGGCCCGGGCGGCCGAGCTGACCGGTAAGCGCTACGGCGCGCACTCCGGGCATGTGGCCAGCGAGTCGCACCCGGACGACGTTCGGCTGCGGGTGATCGCGGATCACGTGCGCACCGCGCTGATGCTGATCGGCGACGGCGTGACCCCGTCCAACGAGGGTCGCGGGTACGTGCTGCGCCGGATCATGCGCCGGGCGATCCGGTCGATCCGGCTGTTGGGCTGGCAGGACCGGGCGCTGCCCGAGCTGCTGCCGGTGGCCCGGGACTGCATGGCGCCGTCGTACCCGGAGCTGGCGACCGACTTCGACCGGATCGCGGATTACGCGTACGCGGAGGAGGAGGCGTTCCTGTCCACTCTGCGGGCCGGCACCACGATCCTGGACACCGCGATCGCGGAGACCCGTACGGCGGGCGGCTCGGCGCTGTCCGGGGCGAAGGCGTTCCAGCTGCACGACACCTACGGTTTCCCGATCGATCTGACCCTGGAGATCGCCGCGGAGCAGGGCCTCACTGTCGACGACGAGGGGTTCCGGCGGCTGATGGCCGACCAGCGGACCCGGGCGAAGGCGGACGCGCAGGCCCGCAAGACGGGGCACGTCGACCTGTCGGCGTACCGGTCGGTGCTCGACGCGGGTGGTCCGGTGACGTTCACCGGGTACAGCGAGGTGTCCCGCGAGTCGACGGTGCGGGCGCTGCTCGGCGTCGACGGCCCGCGTCAGGCGGCGACCGAGGGCGACACCATCGAGCTGGTGCTGGACACCACCCCGTTCTATGCCGAGGGCGGTGGGCAGCAGCCCGACCAGGGCATGATCACTGTTGGTGGCGGGCAGGTCGAGGTCCTCGACGTGCAGCAGCCGGTGCCCGGTCTGATCGTGCACCGCGCCCGGGTCATCCGGGGCGAGGTACGCGCCGGTGAGGCCGGCTTCGCCGAGATCGACACGACCCGGCGTCGGGCGATCTCCCGGTCGCACACCGCCACGCACCTGGTGCACCAGACCATGCGCAACTTCCTTGGTGAGTCGGCCACGCAGGCGGGGTCGCTGAACGCCCCCGGTCGGCTCCGGTTCGACTTCAACACCCCGACCGGGGTGTCGCCGAGCGTTCTGCGCGACGTGGAGCAGCAGGTCAACGAGGTGCTCCTGGCCGACCTGGAGGTGCACGCCTTCATCACCTCGTTGGAGGAGGCGCGGCGCATCGGCGCGATGGCGCTCTTCGGCGAGAAGTACGGCGAGGAGGTGCGGGTCGTCGAGGTGGGTGACTACGCCCGGGAGCTGTGCGGCGGCACGCACGTGGCTCGCTCGGCCCAGCTCGGCCTCGTGAAGATCCTCTCCGAGTCGTCGATCGGCTCCGGTGTCCGCCGGGTCGAGGCGCTGGTCGGCATGGACGCCTTCGGCTTCCTGGCCAAGGAGCACCTGTTGGTCTCCCGGCTGGCCGAGCTGTACCGGGTGCCGAACGATCAGGTCGCCGACCGGGTGGAGCAGACAGTCACCCAGCTTCGCGACGCCGAGAAGGAGCTGGAGAAGCTGCGGGCCCAGCTGGTGCTGGGTGGTGCGGCGGCGCTCGCGGCGCAGGCCAAGGACGTGCGCGGGGTCGCGTACGTGGGCACCGAGGCGCCGGAGGGCGCGGCCGGCAACGACGTGCGCACCCTGGCCCAGGAGATCCGCGGCAAGATCGACCCGGCGCGGCCGGCGGTCGTCGCGGTGGCGGCTCGGTCGAACGGCAAGGCGTCACTGGTGGTGGCGGTCAACGCGGCGGCGCGCAGCCGGGGCCTGGCCGCGTCGGATCTGGTGAAGGCGGCGTTCTCCGGGCGCGGAGGAGGCAGCCCCGATCTGGCCCAGGGCGGCGGTCTGCCCGCGGCCGAGGCGCCGAATCTGCTGCTCACCGTCGAGAAGGCGATCACTGAAGCGTGATAGATCATCACTGTGAGTCAGGGCGGGCCAATTGGTCCGCCCTGGTTCGTACCCGGCCGGTGGTGACCGTCGGTGGCTGAACTGACGCGCGGTGTGCGGATCGGCGTGGATGTCGGTCAGGTGCGGGTGGGTGTCTCCCGCTCGGACCCCGACGGGATCTTGGCAACGCCGCTGGTCACCCTGGCCCGCGATCTCACGGCGGCGCCGGACGCGGTGCCGAGCGACCTCGCCGAGCTGGCCGCGTTGGTGGCCGAGCACGAGGCCGTCGGGGTTGTCGTCGGTCTTCCGGTCAATCTCGCCGGCAAGCATGGTCCTGCGGCCGTCCATGTGAAGGCGTACGCTGACCGACTGGTCGATGTGATAGCGCCTGTCCCGGTAACGCTCACTGACGAGAGGATGTCGACGGTGGTCGCTTCTCGTAGGCTTGCCGAGCGTGGCGTCAGAGGTAAACGTCAACGTGCGGTTGTCGATCAGGCGGCCGCGGTGGAGATCCTGCAGAGCTGGCTGGACGCGCAGCGGAGGCGGACGTAATGATCGACGATCTGGATCTTGGGTTCGACGAGCCGGAGCGGGGGGAGAAGGGTCGGCACCGGCGCGGCTTCCGCAAGGGCAAGGGCAAGGGCGGGTCCGGCGGCGGCCGGGGCAAGACATTCCTGGCTCTGCTGATGGCCCTGCTCCTGTTGGGCGGCATCGGCGGCGGCGCGTTCTACGGCTTCGACCGCATCCAGAACTACTTCGTCACCCCCGACTACGACGGCAGCGGGACCGGTGAGATCACCGTCGAGATCAAGAACGGCGCGCTGCTCGCCGACATGGCCGACGCCCTGGTGGCGGCCGACGTGGTGAAGAGCCAGAAGGCGTTCATCGAGGCGGCCGACGCCAACTCGCGCAGCAAGAACATCCAGCCGGGCACGTACAAGCTGCGCAAGCAGATGAGCGGCGCGAACGCCGTGACAGCGATGCTCGACCTGAAGAACAAGATCGTCAACGGGCTGACCATCCCCGAGGGCCGCACGAGCTTCAACATCTACAAGCTGCTCTCCGAGAAGACCAAGATCCCGGTCAAGGACTTCCAGGCCGCCGCGAAGGACCCGGAGGGGCTCGGCGTCCCGGACTGGTGGTTCAAGCGCGGCGACGGCAAGAAGAGCGTC
Organism: Micromonospora hortensis; assembly: GCF_022230935.1. Taxonomy (NCBI): domain Bacteria; kingdom Bacillati; phylum Actinomycetota; class Actinomycetes; order Micromonosporales; family Micromonosporaceae; genus Micromonospora; species Micromonospora hortensis. The sequence goes on along the minus strand of NZ_JAKKFE010000031.1, from coordinate 39,417 downwards.
AAGTCCGTCGAGGGCTTCCTCTTCCCGGACACCTACGAGATCCCGCCGAAGTCCACCGCCGAGAGCATCCTCAAGCTGATGGTGAACCGCTTCCTGTCGGTGACCGGGGAGATGAAGTTCGCCGACCGGGTGCAGGAGGAACGCAAGGTCAGCCCGTACGAGGCGCTGATCGTGGCCTCGCTGGCCCAGGCCGAGGCGGGCAACAAGGACGACCTCGGCAAGGTCGCGCGGGTGGCCTACAACCGCGCGTACGGCGAGTTCGACTGCAACTGCCTGGAGATGGACGTCACTGTCAACTACTACCTGGAGTCGATCGGTAAGCCGACCAAGTCGTCCAAGCAGATGACGGCGGCCGAGCTGGACGACCAGAAGAACCCGTACAACCGCAAGCTGCGGGGCATGATCCCCACCCCGATCAACAACCCGGGTAAGCAGGCCCTGGAAGGGGCGATGGACACGCCGACCGGCAAGTGGCTCTACTTCGTGGCCATCGACGACAAGGGTCACTCCGCCTTCGCTGAAACGTACGAGCAGCACCAGCGCAACGAGGCCAAGGCTCGCGAGGCGGGCATCATCTGATCGGCCGGGTCACGCCGTAAAAGGCTCCCTTCCCATTTCGACCGCAATTATGGTCGCTGTCGGAAAGGGAGCCTTTACGGTTCAGCGTTGACGCGCAATTACCGCGTCATTGTCAGTGACTGGTGCCGGTCCAGGTGCCGGTGCGCGGGTTGAGGAACGTCCACACGCCGTTGCTGTTCTGCTTGCGCAGACCGAACGTGCGGTTGTAGCCGTAGTAGAAGTACCCGGTCTGGGTGCTCGTGTCGAAGCCGGTGTTGCGGTTGACAGCGCCGTACGCCTTACCCCAGGTCTGCGGCCCGACCGACCCGTCGATGCCGACGTTCATCACGTCCTGCCAGGTCCTGGTCTTGGCAGCGGTGTTGGAGCCGAACTCGCCGTCGATGAAGCTCGTGCCGACGTTGCCGCTCAGGTCGTCGGCCCAGACGATGGCCTGCCAGAGCCGCACGATGTTGCCGCTCCGGACGCAGGAGCTGGACTGGCACAGCTGGTGGTTGTCGGACCAGCTGTTAGCTGCGGCGTCCGCCCGCGCGGGTGCGGCGGTCATCAGCGAAAGACTGAAAACCGCAGCAATCGCGATAAGGGCACGGAGAATGCTTTTGTTCAAGGTTTCCCCTTTTTCGATCGGCGCTTCCGTCCCCGGAATGCTTTCACCAACGTCGATGCGGGTCAAGCGATAGCCCGCTCGCCCGGGGTGGCCGCGGAGACGGTTCCTGGTGCCCGGGCCGGGGTGCTGGGTACTGTCGATTCCGACGTGCGCGGGAGGGCGGGGAAGTGATGTCGACAGTGATCGGGCCACCGGCCGCGACCGGCGGTGACCGTGTCGACCCGTAGGGCGGCGGTGCTGGGCAAGCCGATCGCGCACTCCCTCTCCCCGGTGATCCACACCGCCGGTTACGTCGCCGCTGGGCTGACCGGGTGGTCGTACACCCGCATCGAGTGCGCGGCGGCGGAGCTGCCGGATCTGGTCGCCGGCCTGGGCCCGGAGTGGGCCGGGTTGTCGGTGACCATGCCGGGCAAGGAGGCGGCGCTCGCCGTGGCCGACGCCGCGTCGCCGGTCGCCGCCGCCGTCGGCGCGGCCAACACGTTGGTACGCCGTCCGGACGGCTCCTGGTACGCGGACAACACCGACGTCGCCGGCATGGTGCGGGTGCTTACCGACGCCGGTGTGACCGCCGGTGCCGCCGTGACGGTGCTCGGCGCCGGCGGGACGGCCCGCGCCGCGCTCGCCGCCGCCGCGCAGCTCGCCTGCTCGGCGGTGACGGTGGTGGCCCGCCGACCCGAGGCGGTCGACGAGTTGCGCCCGGTGGCCGACGCGGTGGGTGTCGCCCTGACGCCCGCGCCGTGGGCCGACGCGCCCCGGCAGCTCGCCACCGCCGACGTGGTCGTCTCCACGGTGCCGAAGGGGGTCGCCGACCCGTTGGCCGGCGCGGTGGCCTGGCGGTCAGGCGCGGTGTTCTTCGACGCGCTCTACGACCCGTGGCCGACCCCGCTGGCGACGGCCGCCGACGCGGCCGGTTGCCGGATCGTCTCCGGCCTGGACCTGCTGCTGGCCCAGGCCGTCGGGCAGTTCGAGCAGTTCACCGGCGTCACCGCGCCGAGGGCGGCGATGGCCGCCGCGCTGACTGCCGCTCGCGCCGGCTGACGGACCGGTCAGGCGGTCCGGCCGGGGTCACCGATGGTCGCCACCCGTTCCGGAAGCGCTTGCGACGCGCCCGTTGACTCCGCGCGTGCTGCCCGGGCAAGGTGTGTGGCGGGCTTCGGTCGTGTCTGCGGCCAGAGGCCCTGTTTTCCCGGAGGCGGTTCCTTAGCTGATGGTTAAGACGCGCTTACGGAAAACTGTCCTACCTGCCACATGTCCTGGTCATCGATACGCTGCTCACCGTTACGGACGCAGACACAGGGAGTTTCCTTGACCAGGCACGGACTGCACCGCATCACCCGGTTCCGTTCTGGACCCCGGCGCAAGGCGATTGCCATCGGCGTGGTCGGCGGTTCGGTGGTGGCCGGCATCGTGGCGACCATGATGCCGCTGCTGGCCAGCGACGACCTGTCGATCCGGGCGGCGGCCGACACCACCGCCACCGCGGTGTCGCAGGACGGTGACAACGCGGCCAAGTCGACACTGGCCACCTGCGCGACGCGCTGCGACGGCAACCCGCGCGGTGGCCGCGAGGCGGTCATCGAGTTCGCGGTGACCACGGTGCCGTCCACAGCGGTCAACATCCGGGCGACGCTGCGGGTGCACGCCTGGCAGCAGTTCGCCGCCACGGTGACGGCGCACGCCTCGCCGCTGAGCGCCCGTGAGTCGCGGCCGCCGCTGACGTCGACCGGTGCCGCACTGGACAGCGTGACCAGCGTGTCCAAGGGCGTCAACGAGTGGGACGTCTCCAAGCTGGTCACCGGCAACGGCACCTGGACGGTCTCGTTGGCGCAGAGCGGCCTGGAGAGCCGGGTCTACTGGGCGTCGGTCGAGAACCGCAACCCGGACCTTCGACCCAGCCTGCTGATCAGCTACGACCTCGGGGCCCGGCCTTCGCCGGTGACGCCCACCCGGCCGGCGCCGCCGCCGTCTCCGAGCGCGTCGCCGACCACCGCCGCGCCGAAGCCGTCGCCGACCATCGCTCCGACCCGGACGGCGACCCCGAGCGCCAGCGGCACCCTCCCGTCCGGCAAGTGTGGCTCCGTCTCGGACAAGCTCGTCCCGTCCTGTGGCGCCTGGTGGGGCATGTACTCGCCCGCCGGGGCGGCCGGCGGCTGGGACCACGGCAAGGCCGTCACCGACGTGGAGACGCAGGTCGGGCGCAAGTTCGACATCGTGCACCGCTACCACGACTTCTCCAACGCCGGCAGCAACGGTGCCTTCCCCGACGTGTACGAGTCGCAGCAGATGCGCGAAGGCCGGTTGATGTTCTTCGCCTGGGAGTCGCGTGACTTCTCCGCCGGCACCACCCTCAAGTGGTCGGACGTCTACGGCGGCAAGCAGGACGACACCATCGACGCGGTAGCGGGCCGGATCCGCGCCGCCGGCGTGCCGGTCTTCATCGGCTTCGACCACGAGCCGGAGGACGAGCCGGCCAAGGGCAGCGACGCCGACTTCGTCCGGGCCTGGCGCTACGTCCACGAGCGGTTCGCCAACGCCGGCGCGACAAACGCGGTCTGGGTCTGGACGATGATGGGTTGGTCCGGGCACTACTCCCGGTACGCCGGCCTGTACCCCGGTGACCAGTACGTCGACTGGGTGGCCTACGACCCGTACAACTTCCACGTCTGCAACGGCAGCACCGTGTGGAAGAGCCCGAGCACGACGGTCGGTGGCTTCTACCGGTGGCTGGACGACAACGGGATCGGCGCGGGCAAGCCCCGGATGCTCGCCGAGTTCGGCACCAACTTCAACTCCGCCGACCTGGGTGCCAAGCAGCGCTGGTTCCAGGAGTTCCCGGCGGCGCTGAAGGCGCACCCGAAGATCAAGGCGGCGATCTACTTCAACTCGGCCGGTATGACCAGCCGCACGTCGACCTGCGACATGACGATGAACCACGACGCGTCGGCGGTGGCCGGCTTCGCACAGGCCGGACAGGACCCCTACCTGCGGCAACCCACCGGAGGTAAGCGCTGACGTTCGAAACGGGCTGACCGGACGGCGTTCGTCGGGGGGTCGGACATCCGATCCTCCGGCGTTCTGTCGGCTTGCGGATTCATGCACCGCCCAATCGGCGGATTTTGTTAACCAGGCTGGACGAGGCACGCTACCTCGGGTTCTCATCCAATCTGGAGGCGCAGCGTGCCCAAACTCTCGCACTTGTGGCGTTTTGCAGGACGACGTCGTACTCGGGCGGGGATGGTCGCGTTGGCGATCATCGCCGCAGCTCTGGGCGTGCCCACGACCGCGTCGGCCGCAGTGGTACCGGCCCCGGCCACGGCGACCCTGGTGTCGGCGAACCCCGCCGACGCGACCCCGCACGCCCGAGACGGTGAGACCCGTGCCTTCGCGCAGGTGGGCAACACGGTCTTCGTCGGCGGCAGCTTCACCCAGCTTCGGCAGACCGCCAGTTCCGCGTGGGTCACGCAGCGCTACCTCTTCGCGTACGACCGGACTACCGGCACCATGTCGACCACGTTCCTGCCGGTGCTCGACGGCGCGGTCAACACGCTTCTCGCCGGCCCCGGCGGCACGCTGATCGTCGGCGGCACCTTCAAGAACGTCAACGGCGTCTCCCGGAAGAACCTGGTGGCGCTCAACCCGTCGACCGGCGCGATCATCGACAGCTGGGTCGGGCGTTCCGACGGCGGCACGGTCCGTGACCTGGCGCTGCACGGCAACTGGCTGTACGTGGCCGGTGCGTTCAACTGGCTCAACGGCACCGCGCACGCCGGTCTGGGCCGGCTCAACGCGACCACCGGCGCGATCGACCCGAGCTTCAGCATCGACGCCACGGTGGGACGGCACGGCACCACGTCGTACGTCTGGACCATCGACGTCGCGCCGGACGGCGGCACCCTGGTCGTCGGCGGCAACTTCACGCTCGTCAACGACCTGCCGCGCAACCAGATGGCGTTGGTGGACGTCTCCGGGACTCCCACGCTGCTCGACTGGAGCACCGAAAAGTTCGTCGCGCCGTGCGCCTCGCCGACGACCTTCGTGCACTACGTGCAGGACGTGAAGTTCGGTGGCGACGGCAGCTGGTTCGTGGTCGGCACCAACGGCGGCGCCGGCTGGCCGGCCGCGTACTGCGACGCCCTGGTGCGCTTCGAGACCGCCGCGCGGGGCTCTGGCCTGCTCGCCACCTGGGTCGACTACACCGGTAACGACACCATCACCTCGGTGGAGGTGGCGGACAACGTCATCTACCTGGGCGGGCACTTCCGGTGGGTCAACAACCCGAACGCCAGCGACAACGCCGGCCCGGGCGCTGTCGACCGGCTCGGCATCGCCGCCGTCACTCCGGCGACCGGCATGCCGGTGAACTGGAACCCGCGCCGTAGCGGCAGCGCCTCGATGCCGTCGGGCACCAGCAACTGGGGTTCGTCGGTGCCGGTGCTCTGGCGCGGCTCGGACGGCCTCTACTTCGGGCACAACTCCGATGGCATGGGCGAGGAGTACCACGGCCGGCTGGGCATGTTCCCGCTCGCCGGTGGACGCACCTTCACCCCGAAGAACCCGCCGTCGGCCACCACCGGCAACCTCTACCTCGGCACCGCCTCGGGCACCGTGGCGAAGGTGCCGTTCGACGGCACCGCGCTGGGCACCGCGACCAGTGTCAGCCAGCCCGCGTACACGGCGGCCGGCGCGACCTGGCGGGTGGACGACCGGATCTACTGGTCGCACTCGGTGGCCGGCACGCCCACCGGCAGTCGGATCGACATCTCGCTCTTCAACGGCGGCGCGATCGGCTCGCCGTGGGAGGCGTCCGGCTACAACGACTGGTACAACCCGGCGTTGCTGACCGGCGCCTTCTTCCTCGACGGCCGGCTCTACTACACCCGTACCGGGGCGAACGGCCTCTACTACCGCTACTTCGAGATCGACGGCAACTACCTGGGCGCCACCGAGTTCGCCCTGCCGACGACGGGAGTGACCTGGTCGACGGTGCGGGGCATGGCCTGGGTGGGCGGCCGGATCGTCTACGGCGCCACCGACGGCGCGCTGCGGAGTGTGCCGTTCGACCCGACTGCCGCGCCGAGCGCGGCGGTCGACGGCACCACGGCGACGGTCATCAGCAGCGCAACGCCCGAGTTGTCCTGGTCTACCCCATCGACGTTCTTCTCCGTACAGTAAGGGTCAACCGTTCGTAACGGAGCATCGGTAGATTGTTCACGTTGGGCCGGTGGCGGTACCCACCGCCGCCGGCCCGCGACGGTGGGGGAGGATCGTTGCTCGGCGCCGCTGGCATCCGAACGAGACGCGTGGTGCGTCTGGTCTTCGCGGTCAAACGCGGCTGGTATCAGCTCCGTTACCGACAGTTGACGCTCGGTCGGGACGTGGAGATCCGTGGCCGAATCCGGTTGCGGCGCGGTGTGCGGGTGACCATCGGTGACCGCACCCGCCTGAACAAACTCGTCCGCTTCGCCGGCCCCGGCGAGGTGCGCGTCGGCGCGGACTGTCTGCTCAACGCCACCTGGATCGGCACCTGGACGTCGGTCACCGTGGGGGACCGGTGCCTCCTGTCGGACTGCGAGTTGCTCGACAACGACTTCCACAACCTGCCCCCCGAGCAGCGGCACGCACCGCCCGGCCCGCTCACCCGTGCCCCGATCGTTCTCGAGGACAACGTCTGGGTCGGTGCTCACGCCCTGGTCCTGAAGGGCGTGCGGGTCGGTCGGGACAGCGTCGTCGGCGCGGCGACGGTGGTCCGCACCGACGTACCACCCGGCGTCGTGGTCGTCGGTAATCCTCAACAGACGGTGAAGAAGTTCCATGACTGATGCAGCGCCCGCCCCCTGGCCCACGGACGGCCCGTCCTCCGGCACCTCGCGTGCCGTGACACTGACCGACCTGCTGCGGGTGCCGATGCACCGGTTGCGGTTGGTGGCGGCGGTCGCCATGGTCGGTCTGCTCGCCGCGCTCGGCTACGTGCTGCTGGTGCCGGCGGCGCTGTCGGCGAGCGCCGTGGTAGCGGTCCGGCCGGTGGTGACCGACGCCTTCACCCCCAGCGGCGCGGGCGCCGACCGCGCTGTCAACATGAACGTGGAGAGCGGCATCGCCACCGGCACCGAGGTGGTGCAGCGCCTCGCCGACTCGGCCGGCGGCGACCCCCGTGACATCCGTGACGCGCTCGAGGTCGAGGTGCCCACCGGTGGGCAGATCCTGCGCTTCACCTACCAGGCGCGCGAGTCACAGCGGGCCGTGCAGAGCGCCAACATGGCCGCCGAGGCCTACCTGAGCGTGCGCAGGGCCATGTACGAGCAGCAGCGCGCCGAGATGCTGCGCTCCTACGACGCCAGCATCACCAAGGTCGCCGCCCAGCAGACCGCGTTGCAGAAGCGGGCGAACACCGCCAAGGACACCGCCGCCGGTGACGCGCTGGTGGCCGAGCTGGCCGGCATCAACAACCAGCTCACCCAGCTCAACGCCGCCCGTACCGAGATCGCGGCTGTCGACGTCAACCCCGGCTGGGTCACCCAGACCGCCGAGAAGGCGCTGGTCACCTCCGCCGGGCACCGGCCGCTCTACCTGGTCGCCGGCCTGCTCGGTGGCGCGCTGATCGGCATCGTGCTCGCGTACCTCTGGGAGTCGACCGACCGGCGGGTCCGCTCGGTCGCCGACGGCCGGGAGGCCTCCGGCCTTCCACTGCTCGGCACCGTACGCCGGCCGGGGTTCCGGGGTAGCCCCCGGGCCGTCGACGCCGACGTCCGGTACGTGGCGATGGCGGTCGCCGAGCGGGTCCGGCAGCCGGCCCGGGTGGCGCTGGTCACCGCCCGGGAGGACGCCACAGTGCTCACCGCCGGGCTCGCCGTGGCGCTCGCCGTGGACGGCCGGGAGGTCTTCGTCGCCGACGACAGCGGACGGATCGAACGGCTACGGGCCATCGTTCTCGCCGACCGGGGACGGCTGCCCATCGACCCGTCCCGGCCGCTGGTGCCCAAGCCCCGGCCGGCAGGCAGCACACCGGCCACCGCTGCCACCACGGAGAGCACACCCGCCCGTCGGCCCTCCCCGCACCCGCCCGGCGCCCGCCCGTCGACCGACCCCGACGCCACCCTGACGCTGCCGAGGGTGTCGTCCGCCCGCCCGGAGAACAGTCGCGTCGTCACCCCCGACGAGGTTGTCGTGGGTGTGGGCACTGTCCGGTTCGGCACCTGGCGGCAGGGCGCGGACCACGGCCTGGTCCTGTTCAACGCCCCGCCGGCCGAGTCCGACGAGCGTGGCGTGGCAGTGGCCCGGCAGGGCAGCGCGGTGGTGGTCGTGGAGCGCGACCGCACCCGGCAGAGTGACCTGCGACGCCTGGTGGAGCGGCTGCGCGCCGCCGGCGTCACCCCGCTGGGCTTCGTGCTCACCCGAAACGGTCGGGCCTGAGCGTGTCGGTGACCCGCGCCCCGGCGACCGAACCACCACCCGGAGGCGCTCCGCAGGAGGTCGCTCCGGTGCCGCCGTCCGCGCCGCCGCAACTGCCGCTCTGGCCGCTGTCGATGATGTTCGGCCTGGTGCCGCTCTGGTGGCTGTTCGGTGCGTTCTACCTCGGCTGGCCGCTGCTGGGTGCGCTGCTGTTCGCGTTGCTGCTCACCCGGGGGCGCGTGCCACTGCCGCCGGCGGCCGGCATCTGGCTGCTCTTCCTCGCCATCGTGGTGGTCAGCGCCACCCAGTTGTCGTCGCCCGCCTCGCTGCTCACGTTCGCCCTGCGGCTGGCCTTCTACCTGACCGCGCTGGTGGTCGGTGTCTACGTCTACGCGGCCGCCCGGGAACGCGCCAGCCTGGTTGCGGTGCTCACCCCGCTCTGCGCGTTCTGGTTCGGGCTGGTGGCGCTGGGCTGGCTCGGGGTGCTGATGCCCCGGCTGGCCATGACGACCCCGATGGAGGTGCTGCTGCCGGGCGGGGTGGCCGGCACCCCGTTCATCCAGGACATGGTGCACCTCACCACCGCTGAGTACAGCGCCCGCTCGCTCAACCCGATCTATCGGCCGGCCGCGCCGTTCGCGTACACCAACAACTACGGCAGCGCGTACGCGATGACCCTGCCCTGCGTGGTGGCCTTCGCGATGCTGCGCCGGCAGGGGCTGCTGCGCTGGGCGCTGCTGGCGTCGCTGCCGCTGTCGCTGGCGCCGGCGTTCCTCACCCTCAACCGGGCGATGTTCCTCAGCCTCGGCGCCGGGCTGGCGGTGCTCGGGGTGCGGGCCAGCCTGCGCGGCAACGTCCGGGTGGCCGCGTCCATCGTCGGGGTGGTGGTGATCGGCGGGTTGGCCACGCTGTTCATCCCGATCACCGAGCTGATCAGCAGGCGGGTCGACTCCAGCGACACCAACACCGACCGCCTCTCGCTCTACACCGAGGTGATCCGCCGCGTGCAGGAGTCGCCCTGGTTGGGCTACGGCGCTCCGGTGAACGTCGACACCGTGTCGGCGGCCGCGCCGATCGGCACCCAGGGGCAGCTGTGGATGGTGCTGTTCAGCCACGGCGTACCCGCGCTCATCTGTTTCCTGGCGTGGTTCGTCGCCGCGGCGGTGATCTGCGCGCGGGCGACGTCGGCGGCCGGGCAGTGGCTGGCGGTGGTGCCGGTGGTCTGCCTCGTGCAGGTCCCGTTCTACGGCATGGCCAACCAGAATCTCGCTGTCGCGTTCTTCGCTGTCGCCTTCGCGATGGCGCTCACCGAACGCGAACGGCTGACCCGGTTGGCCGGGGCGTCGCCGACGCCCGCGCGGACCGCGCCGGTGCCCGCGTGACCGCCGCGACCCGACCGTCGGCCGGTGCCGACGAGGGCCGGCCCACGTCCACTCCTGCCGAGGATCAGGCCGCGCCGTCGGCCGCCGAGGACAGCGGCTCGGCCGAGACCCGCCGCAGCGCGCGCAGCGGCGTGGCCGGGCTGCTCGGCGCGGCCACCAGCGGTTTGTTCGGGTTCGTGCTGGCGGTCGTGATCACCCGAAGCTACGGTCCGGCCGGCGCTGGCGCGTTCTTCGCCGCGATCGGGGTCGTCACGGTGGCCACCGCGATCTGCACGCTCGGCGCGGAGACCGGTCTGATGTGGGCGTTGCCCCGCCGCCGCGCCGGTGTGCGCGGTGACGCCGCCCGGGTGCTCCCGGTGGCGCTGATCCCGCCGCTGGTGACCGGGCTGTTGGTCGCCGGTGCGGGCGTGCTGGCCGCCGACGCCCTCGCGCCCCGGCTGCTGGGCGGCTCCGGCGCGAGCGGGGACGCCCTGCTCACCGTCACGTTCGCCGCGGTGCCGGTGGTGGTCGCGATGACCCTGCTGCTGGCCACGCTGCGCTGCGTGCGGCCCATCCGGGCGTACGTCGGGGTGCAGTTCCTGCTCCTGCCTGTCGCCCGCCCGGTGCTGGTCGGCGCGGCCGCCCTGGCGGGTGGTGGTCTGCTCGCCGGGATGACCGGCTGGTTGGTGCCGGCGGCGTTGGCGCTGCTGGCCTGTCTCACCCTCGTCGCCGGCCCGCTCGGGCTGGGCCGGGGGGCGACGCTGCGTCCGCAGCGCGCCGACTGGTCCACGTTCTGGCGCTTCGCGCTGCCCCGGGCCGCCTCGGCGGCCATCGACGCCGGCAGCATGTGGGTGGGTGTGCTGCTCACCTCGGTGCTGGCCGGGCCGGCGGACGCCGGTGTGTTCGGCGCCGTCGGCCGGTACGTGCTGGCCGGTCAGTTGGCCATGCAGGGGCTGCGGGTGGCGGTGTCGCCGCAGCTGTCCCGGCTGCTCGGGCGCGGCGAGCGGGCCGCGGCGGCGGCCGTGCACCGACAGTTGACCACCTGGGGGCTGGTGCTGTCCTGGCCGGTGTACCTGCTGCTGGCGGTCTTCGCGCTGGCCTTCCTCCAACTGTTCGGACCGGAGTTCACCGCTGGTGTGCCGGCGATGACTGTGCTGGCGCTGGCGATGCTGGTCAACACCGGGGTGGGCAACGTGCAGAGCCTGCTCCTGATGGGCGGGCGCAGCGGTCTGCACCTGGTCGCCACAGTTGCCGGGTTGACGGTGACCGTCTCGCTGGGTCTCTGGCTGATCCCCCACTATGGCGCGACGGGAGCGGCGGTGGCCTGGGCGGCCGGCATCGCCACCGAGAACCTCACCGCCGCGGGGTTCGCCCGGTCGGTGGTTCGGGAGCCGCTGTTCGACGCCGCGATGGTGCGTGCCGCGGCGGCCACGATCGCCGGCGTGGGCCTGGCCGCCGGGGCCGGCGTGCTGGTGGGCGGTCGCGGCCTGCCCGGCCTCGCGGTGGCGCTTGCGGTGCTGCTGACCGGCTGCGTCGGCATGTTGACGTTGCCCCGGGTGCGCGCCGGCATCCGGGGGACCATGAGGCAGATCCGTGGAGGGGACAGCGCGGCCACGGCCGCCGAGCCCACCCCGGCATCGACGAGAGGTAGGTGAGGTTCGTCGTGGTGTCCATCCGTAACCGGGTCAAGCAGTTGGTTCCGACCCAGGTGACCACCCGGGTGAAGGAGTCGCTCGTCGACTACGGCGTTCGCACCAGCGACCGCCGGCCGCTGCCGGACTTCCTGATCATCGGGACCAAACGGGGTGGCACCACCTCCCTGTGGAACTACCTCATCCAGCACCCGTTGGTGCCCCGGCTCTTTCCCGCGTGGAACACCAAGTCGGCGCACTACTTCGAGGAGCACTGGGGCCGCGGCGAAGCCTGGTACCGGTCGCATTTCCCGACCGATCGGCAGCGCGAGGCCCTGGCCAAGCGGCACGGTGGGCCGGTCCGGGTCGGTGAGGCCGCCCCGCTGTACATGTTCCATCCGCTCGCCGCGCAGCGGGTCGCCACGCTGATGCCGTCGGTGAAGCTCATCGTGCTGCTGCGGGACCCGGTGGAGCGGGCGTACTCGCACTGGAAGGAACGCCGCACGCACGGCATCGAACCACTGGACTTCGCCGCCGCGCTGGCGGCCGAGCCGGAACGCACGGCGGGGGAGCGGGAGCGGTTGATCGCCGAGCCGGAGTCGTTCAGCGAGCCGTACGACTGGTACACGTACCGGGCCCGGGGGCGTTACCTGGAGCACCTGGAGCCGTGGTTGGAGCGCTTCGCCCGGGAGCAGATCCTCTTCCTGCCCAGCGAGGACCTGTACCGCGACTCGCGGGCGACCTACCGACGGACCTTGGACTTCCTCGGTCTGCCGGCGTACGACCTGCCCAACTTCAAGGTCTACAACGATCGGCGCTCGGCACCGCTGGAGCCGAGCGTGCGCGCTGAGCTGACCGACTACTACCGGCCGTACAACGACGCGTTGCGTCACCGGCTCGGGCTGGACCTCGACTGGGCGGACCGGGCCGCGTGACGACCCGGGTGGGCCCGGCCGCCGACCCGCGTTCACGGGTGGACGGCCTGGGTTGGGTGAGCCGCGCGGTCTTCCCGGACGACCGGGTCGGTCTGACAGTGGACGGCGCCCCGCCTGCCGGTCACCGGGCGGTGGCCCGGTACGCGGTGGTGCCGTCGGTCGCCCGGGCCCGGTTCCTGGTGCCGTTGGGCGCGCCCCGGGCCGGGGCGGCGTCCCTGTTGGCGTACAACGCCCTGCGGCCACCGAAGGTGCGCGCGCTGCGGGCGGTGCTCGGTGGGCTGGCCCGGTTCGGTCGGGTGGGGCTCGCGCCCTTTCCGACGCTGACCGTCTCGGTGCCGGCCGGGGTGCCGGCCGCGGAGTTGCTGCTGAGCGAGCGGCTCTCCGCCGACCTGGGTGACACGCCGCTGCTGGCCGCGTTCGGGGTCCGCCCGCCCGACCCGAACGGCAAGCCCACACTGCAACTCTTCAGTGCCGACGGGCGTCCGCGCGGCTACGCGAAGATCGGCTGGAACGACGCGACCCGTGCGCTGGTCAGCGCGGAGGCGGCGGCGCTGCGGGCGTTGCGCGAGGTGGTCGGCGTCGCCGACCACCCGACGCCGCCGCGGCTGCTCACCGAGACGTCGTGGGCCGGCCAGGTGGTCGCGGTGATCGAGCCGTTGCCCCCGGCGGTACGCGGTGTGCCGGTGGACGACCCGCCCCGGATCGCGGCGCTGCTCGCGGTCGCCCGGCGGGGCGGCCCGGCGGGCACACCTCGACCGCTGGTCGACTCGACCTTCCTGCGCCGGCTGGCCGATCAGGCCGGCCGGGCCGCCGCGACCGAGCCGGCCGGTGCGCGGGCGGTCGCCGCGGTTTCGGCGTTGGCCCGCCGGCATGGCGACACCAGCGTCGAGTTCGGTCACTGGCATGGTGACTGGGTGCCGTGGAACCTGGGCTGGCACGCCGGCCGGTTGGTCGCCTGGGACTGGGAGCACAGCGGGCCGGACGTGCCGGTCGGCTTCGACCTGGCGCACGACGCGTTCCAGCGGGCCCTCGTCCTGCGTGGGGAGCCGGCCGACGCCGCAGCCTCGGCAGTGGACGGATATCTGAGCCGGCACGGTGAGCGGCTCGGCCTCGACGCCGCGCAGCGCCGGCTCGTCGCCGACGCGTACCTGGTGGAGATGTGGTTGCGGACGTGGCGGCTGGCCGACGCGGGCGCGGGCTGGAACGGCGCCCTGCATCCCGCACTCTTGGACGTCATCGAGAAAAGACATAGCGGCTGATCTGGAGGAATCGCGGCGACGACGGTGCGCCGCAGAGTGACGACATAATCGCAGGTGGTGATGACGATCGATGGACCTCGGACGTTCGGTGTACCGCACCGCCCGCTGTGGAGATCGTCATCTCGGCCGGTCGCGCTATTCAACGACCGGGGATCGTGTGATCTGCTTCTGCCTGGCGTGAACTGAAATTCCAAGCGAACTTGTGGGGAGTCGCGTGGACACGAACAACGACGACAGCGGGGCGCCGGTGCTGCTGCTGGTCGGCTCCAGCGGCGGCCATCTGGCCCAACTACTGGCCCTGCGGCCCTGGTACGAACAGTGGCGGCGCTGCTGGGTCACCTTCGACACCCCGGAGGCGGTGTCACTGCTGGCCGGCGAGGACCTGGTACCGGCGCACCACCCGACCACCCGCAACGTGCCGAACCTGCTGCGCAACGCGCTGCTGGCCTGGCGGGTGCTGCGGGCGCGGCGGGTAGCCGCCGTGGTCACCACCGGTGCCGGTGTGGCGGTGCCGTTCGTGGTGCTGGCCCGGCTGCGGCGCATCCCAACCGTCTACATCGAGGTGTACGACCGGATCGACACCCCGACGTTGACCGCTCGGCTCTGCCGGCCTTTCCTGTCCGCGATGCTCGTGCAGTGGGACGAGCAGCGCCGGCAGTATCCCGAGGCGACAGTCGTCGGGACGCTGCTGTGACGGGGGAGACGGGCACCGCCCGGCGTCCGCAACCCCGGCCGGACACCGAGGCGGCCCGCCTGCCGCGCCAGCGCGACAGCTCGGCCGTCGCCCAGCTCCGGCTACTGGTCGCGGTGGGCACCGACAAGCACCCTTTCGACAGGCTCGTCGACTGGTTGGCGCAATGGCACGCGCATGCCTCCGGCCCGATCGGGCTGACCATGCAGCACGGGCATACCGCAGCGCCCCAGCTGAGCGGCGCGGTGCCGTTCCTCGGCCACGACGCGTTGCAACAGGCGATGATCGATGCGGACCTGGTGGTCTGCCACGGTGGCCCGGCGACCATCCTGGAGGCCCGCCGGCACGGCCACCTGCCCATCGTGGTGCCCCGCGATCCGGCTCGCGGTGAGCACGTCGACAACCACCAGCTCCTCTTCGCCCGTCGGCTCGGCGCCGCCGGGCTGGTGGCGCTCTGCGAGACCCGGGAGGCCCTGCACGACGCGTTGGCCGCCGGGGTGGCCGACCCGTCCCGGTACGCGGTGGCCGCCGACCCGGAGGCACACGAGGCACGACGGGCGGCGGTGGCCCGGGTCGGGCAGATCGTCGACGACCTGGTGGCCCGTTCGACCCCGCGCCCACCCCGGTGGCGGGCCTGGTCCCGGCCGCGCCCGGGTACGAAGGAGATTCGATGACCCAGCAGCCGACCGTCAGCGTCGTGGTGCCCACCCGGGACCGCCCCGAGCTGCTGCGGGCCGCGGTGCGCGCGATCCTGGCACAGGACTACCCGGCCCTGATCGAGGTCGTCGTGGTGTTCGACCAGTCCGCGCCGGACGAGTCGCTGACCGAGCTGGGGAGCGGCCCGGCCCGCGTGGTGCGGGTGATCCGCAACGCGCGTACCCCCGGGTTGGCCGGTGCGCGCAACAGCGGCACCCTCGCGGCGGAGGGCGAGCTGGTCGCGTTCTGCGACGACGACGACGAGTGGCTGCCCGGCAAGCTGGCCGCCCAGGTCGACGCGCTGGCCGGCGACCCGGCCGCCGAGTTCGTCTGCTGCGGCATCCGGGTCAACTACGACGGGCACACCGTCGACCGGGTGCTCGACAAGGACCGGATCACCCTGGACGACCTGCTTCGCGACCGGATGACGGAGCTGCACCCGTCGACCTTCCTGATCCGCGCCACCGCGTTGCGCAACGGGTTCGGGCTGGTCGACGAGGAGATCCCGGGCAGCTACGCGGAGGACTACGAGTTCCTGCTGCGGGCCGCGCGCAGCGCGCCGCTGATCAACCTGCGGACGCCGTCGGTGCTGGTCCGCTGGCACAAGCGCTCGTACTTCGCGCAGCGTTGGGACACCATCTCGGAGGCGTTGCAGTGGTTGCTGCGGCGCTACCCGGAGTTCGCCAGTCAACCGGCCGGCGAGGCCCGGGTGGCTGGGCAGATCGCGTTCGCCCAGGCCGCCTCCGGCGACCGCCGGGGCGCACTGCGCTGGGCCCGGCGCACCCTGCGGAGCAACCCCCGCGAGCCGCGCGCCTACCTGGCCCTCGCCGTCGCCGGTCGGGTGGTCCGGGCCGACGCGGTGCTGCGCACCCTGCACAAGCGCGGTCGGGGGATCTGAGCCGCCGCCCGCGTGAGCGGGCGGCGGCGTCCGCTGGGCGGGACGCGACGGGGAGCGCGCCGCGGCGGTGGCCCGCCGTGACAGACTGACCGCTGTGTTGCGCTGGCTGACTGCAGGTGAATCGCACGGTCCCGCCCTCGTCGCGATGTTGGAGGGGGTGCCGGCCGGCATCGAGGTGACCACCACCGAGATCGCCGACGAGCTGGCCCGTCGACGGCTGGGCTACGGGCGGGGTGCCCGGATGTCGTTCGAGCGCGACGAGGTCGAGCTGCTCGGCGGCCTGCGGCACGGCGTGACCCTGGGCAGCCCGGTGGCGATCCGGGTCGGCAACTCCGAGTGGCCGAAGTGGCAGACCGTGATGGCCGCCGACCCGGTCGACCCCGACGAGCTGGCCCGGCAGGCCCGCAACGCCCCGCTGACCCGCCCCCGGCCCGGCCACGCGGACCTGGCCGGCATGCAGAAGTACGGCCACACCGACGCTCGGCCGATCCTGGAGCGCGCCAGCGCCCGGGAAACCGCCGCGCGGGTGGCCGTCGGCACTGTCGCCAAGGCGCTGATCCGTCAGGCGCTCGGTATCGAGATCGTCTCGCACGTCGTCGAGCTGGGCCCGGTGGCCGCGAAGCCCGGCCTGCGTCCCACGCCGTCCGACACGGCCCGGATCGACGCCGACCCGCTGCGCTGCCTCGACCCGGAGGCCAGCGCCCTGATGGTCGCCGAGGTCGATGCCGCGAAGAAGGCCGCCGACACCCTCGGGGGTGTGGTCGAGGTGCTGGCGTACGGGGTGCCACCGGGGCTGGGCAGCCACGTGCAGTGGGACCGCAAGCTCGACGCCCGGCTGGCCACCGCGCTGATGTCCATTCAGGCGATCAAGGGCGTGGAGATCGGCGACGGCTGGCAGCAGGCCCGCTCGCGCGGCTCGGAGGCGCACGACGAGATCATCCCGTCGGCCACCGGCGTCCGCCGGGTCACCGACCGGGCCGGCGGCCTGGAGGGTGGCATCACCACCGGTGAGCCGCTGCGGGTCCGCGCCGCCATGAAGCCGATCTCCTCGCTGAACCGGGCGCTGGCCACCGTGGACGTCACCACGGGCGAGCCGGCCACCGCGATCAACCAGCGCTCCGACGTCTGCGCGGTGCCCGCCGCGGCGGTGGTCGCCGAGGCGATGGTGGCGCTGGTGCTGGCCGAGGCGGCCACCGAGAAGTTCGGTGGAGACTCGATCGCCGAGATCCGCCGCAACCTGGCCGGGTACCTCGACGCGTTGGTCATCCGCTGATGGCACCGGTCGTCGTGCTGGTCGGCGCGCCCGGGTGCGGCAAGACCACCGTCGGGCGGGCGCTCGCCGCCACGCTCGGGGTGGAGTTCCGCGACACCGACACCGACATCGAGCAGATGGCCGGGAAGCCGATCCCGGAGATCTTCATCGACGAGGGTGAGGCCCACTTCCGTACCTTGGAACGGGCCGCCGTGGCCGCGGCGCTGGCCGGCGGCACGGGCGTGCTCGCCCTCGGCGGCGGCGCGGTGCTGGCCGAGGAGACCCGGGCGGCCCTGATCGGGCACCGGGTGGTGCACCTCTCGGTCGAGCTGCCCGACGCGGTGCGGCGGGTCGGGCTCGGCGCCGGCCGGCCGCTGCTGGCGATCAACCCACGGGCCACCCTCAAGCACCTGCTGGACCAGCGCAAGCCGCTCTACGCCGAGGTCGCCACCGAGACGGTGGTCACCGATGGCCGGGCCCCAGCGCAGGTCGTCGCCGACGTCGCCGCTCTGCTTCCGCGCTGACGCGGACCTGTCGCGCCGATCTTGCACTTACCGTGCCGACGTAGGGGGCGTTTCCCCCCATCTCGGCAACCGGAACCGCAAGATCGGCGCAGAGGGGGTGGTCCTCAGCTGCGGGCGATCAGGTCGAGGACGTCGGCCAGAGCCTTCGGCTCGCTGAGCATCGGCCAGTGCCCGGTGGGCAGCTCATGCAGCTGGCCGTCGGCCAGGCCGGTGAAGAACGGATGCTCCTGTTGGATCATCTGCCGCACCACGTCGAGCGGGAACGTGCTGGCGACCAGCGCGGTCGGCACCGGGCGCCCACCGGTGCGTCGGACCGGGTCGGTGGCGGCCCGTAGCGGCTGCGGGGTGGCCCGGGTACGCAGCAGCGCGAGCGTCGGCTCGTCCAGGCCGGCCAGGTTGGTCGGGTCGGCGGCCGGATCCCAGGCCGGCGGCGGCAGCAGGTGTCCGGTGCCGATCGCGGCCCGCAGCCGCTGCTGCTCCTCCGGCGGCAGCGTGTCGAACTGCGCCGTGCCGTCCGGCAACGGCCCGCTCTCCACGTAGACGATCCGGGCGATCCGGTCCGGGATGCGGTCCACCGCCTGGGCCGCCGGCATCCCCCCGCCGGAGTGACCGACCAGCAGTACGTCGCGCAGGTCCTCGACCTCGATCAGTCGGACGATGTCGGTGGTGTGCGTGTCCAGGCTGACCTCCGGCCCGGCGAGATGGTCGCGTTCGCCCACCCCGGTCAGCGTCATCGGATAGACCTCGTGCCCCTGCGACCGCAGCGCGACGGTCACGTCCCGCCACGCCCAGGCACCCAGCCAGAATCCCGGCACCAGCACGAATGTCGCCATCTGTGGCTCCTTCTCTCGGCTACCGACAGACCGTACGATCTATTCCGGACAGGATCCGCCCGGTTTTGAGGAGTGGCCCGTGTCACATCCCGCAGGACGGGTGCTGGCCCTGCTCGAACTGCTGCAGACCCGGCACCGGTCGACGGCCGCCGAACTCGCCGGCCGCCTCGGTGTGGACGAGCGGACCGTGCGCCGGTACGCCACCACGCTTGTCGAACTGGGCATCCCCGTCACCGCCGACCGGGGCCGATACGGCGGCTACCGGCTGCACTCCGGCTACAAGCTGCCCCCGCTGATGCTCACCGACGACGAGGCGGTGGCCGTGCTGCTCGGCCTCGTCGTCGCCGAACGGGTCGGGCTCGCCACCGAACAGCCCGCCACCGCCACCGCCCTGGCGAAGATCCGCCGGGTGCTGCCGGCGGCGCTCGCCGACCGGCTCGCCGCCGTCCAGGAGCACCTGGGCTTCACCCTGCGTCGTCCGGAGCCGGAACGCGGACCGGCGTCGGGCACCCTGCTCGCGCTGGCCTCGGCCACCCGGCACCGACAGCGGGTGGCGCTGGACTACCGCTCCTGGCGCGGCGAGCAGTCGCACCGCGAGCTCGACCCGTACGGGCTGGTCTTCCACTCCGGCCGTTGGTATGTCACCGGCCACGACCACCGACGCGGCGAGATCCGCACCTTCCGACTGGACCGGATCGGCACGGTGACGCCCGGCGCGGCGACGTTCACAGTGCCGGACGGCTTCGAGGCGGTGGCCTGGGTGACCCGGTCGCTGGCCGGCGTGCCGTACACGCACGAGGTGGAGGTCGTGCTGGAGACCGACCTGGTCGCCGCCCGCCGCCGCATCCCGCCCAGCGTCGCCGAGTTGACCGCCACCACCGACGGGGTGCTCCTGCGGGCCCGAGCGGAGAGCCTGCCCGGGATGGCGGCGCTCCTCGCCGGACTGGGGTGTCCGTTCACAGTGCGGCATCCGGACGCGCTGCGCGCCGCGGTGGCCGAACACGCCCGCCGGTTGGCGGACTGGGCCGCTCGGCCAGCAGGTGGACAGCCGCCCTCGCCGCGCCGCCCGCTGGACTAGGCTGCCGGCGATGGACGAGGTGACCCGAATTCCGGTCGGCGGCGAGCGGCCGTACGACGTCTTGGTGGGACGTGACCTGCTGGGTGCGCTGCCCGGCCTGCTGCCCGGCGCGACCCGGGTCGCGGTGTTGCACGCGCCTCCGCTCAAGGCCCTCGCGGACGCGCTCGGCGAACGCCTGCGAGCCGACGGCGTCGAGCCACTGGCGATCGAGGTGCCCGACGCCGAGTCGGGAAAGCACATCGAGGTGGCCGCCTCCTGCTGGGACCGGCTCGGAGCGGCCGGCTTCACCCGTACCGACGCGGTGGTCGGGGTGGGCGGCGGCGCGGTGACCGACCTGGCCGGCTTCGTCGCGGCCTGCTGGTTGCGGGGGGTGCGCTGGGTGCCGGTGGCGACCTCGCTGCTGGGCATGGTCGACGCCGCGGTGGGCGGCAAGACGGGCATCAACACGGCCGCCGGCAAGAACCTGGTGGGCGCGTTCCACCCGCCGGTCGGGGTGTTGGCCGACCTGGCCACTCTGGACAGCCTGCCCGCTGTCGACCTGGCGGCCGGGCTGGCCGAGGTCGTCAAGTGCGGTTTCATCGCCGACCCGACGATCCTGCATCTCATCGAGGACGACCCGGAGGCCGCCACCGACCCCCGAGGCCCGGTGAGCCGGGAGCTGATCGAGCGGGCCATCCGGGTCAAGGCCGACGTGGTCGCCGGCGACCTGCGCGAGTCGGGCCTGCGGGAGGTGCTCAACTACGGGCACACCCTGGCCCACGCCATCGAGCAGAACGAGGGCTACCGCTGGCGGCACGGCCACGCCGTCGCCGTCGGTCTGGTGTACGCGGCCACCCTCGCCCGGCTCGCCGGGCGGCTGGACGCGCCGACCGCCGACCGACACCGGGTCACACTGAGCGCGCTGGGCCTGCCGGTGAGCTACCCGGCCGACGCCTGGCCGCAGCTGTTGGCCGCGATGCGGGTGGACAAGAAGACCCGGGGCAGTCGGCTGCGCTTCGTGGTGCTCGACGGGCTGGCCCGCCCGGCGATGTTGGAGGGCCCCGACGACGCGTTGCTGGAGGCCGCCTACCGCGAGGTGGCAACCGCGTGAAGGTCTACGTCCTGAACGGGCCGAACCTGGGCCGGCTGGGCACCCGCGAGCCCGATGTGTACGGCGCGACCAGCTACGCGGACCTGGTGGCGCTCTGCGAGAGCACCGGTCGGGAGCTGGGGCTGGCGGTGACGGTCCGGCAGACCGACGCGGAGCACGAGCTGCTCGGCTGGCTGCACACGGCGGCCGACGAGGGCGCCGCTGTCGTGCTCAACCCGGCCGCCTGGTCGCACTACTCGTACGCGGTGCGGGACGCCTGCGCCATGCTGCGGGGGCCGCTGCTGGAGGTGCACATCTCCAACATCCACACCCGTGAGGAATTCCGGCACCACTCGGTGGTCTCGGCGGTGGCGACCGGGGTGATCTGCGGTCTCGGTATCGACGGCTATCGTCTCGCTCTGCAGCATCTGGCCACCCGCTGAGGGCCCACCGACCGGGCGCTCCGAACGGGGGACCGTCCGATTCGACGCAGCTTGTAGACTTGCCAGGTCTGTCCGCCAATTGATGATCAAGGCAGGAAATGGCCTCCACCAACGACCTCAAAAACGGCCTGGTACTCAACCTGGACGGCGAGCTCTGGGCCGTCGTCGAGTTCCAGCACGTCAAGCCCGGTAAGGGTGGTGCCTTCGTGCGCACCACGCTGAAGAACGTGCTGTCCGGGAAGGTGGTCGACAAGACCTTCAACGCGGGCACCAAGGTCGAAACCGCGACCGTTGACAAGCGCACGATGCAGTACCTGTACGCCGACGGTGAGGACTTCGTCTTCATGGATCTGGAGACCTTCGACCAGATCACCGTGCCCGGTGGCACCGTCGGTGAGGCAGCCAACTACCTGCTGCCCGAGGCGGAGGCGACAGTCGCCCAGCACGAGGGTGTGCCGCTCTACATCGAGCTGCCCACCAGCGTCGTGCTGGAGGTCACCTACACCGAGCCGGGCCTGCAGGGCGACCGTTCGACCGGCGGCACCAAGCCGGCGACAGTGGAGACCGGCGCCACAGTGCCGGTTCCGCTGTTCATCACCACCGGCGAGAAGATCAAGGTCGACACCCGCGACGGCCGTTACCTCGGCCGCGCCTGATGGCTGAGGGTTCCAAGCAGCAGATGCCGGCGCGCCGCAAGGCGCGCAAGCGGGCGCTGGATGTCCTTTACGAGGCCGACCTTCGGGACAAGCCTCCGGTGGAGGTGCTCGCCGGCTACGTGCAGCGCATCGAGCAGCCCCGACCGGAGCATCTCGGCTACGCGGTGGGCCTGGTCGAAGGGGTTGCCGAGCACCTCGACCGGATCGACGAGCTGATCGCCAGCTACGCCGAGGGTTGGACGCTGGAGCGGATGCCGGTCGTCGACCGTAATCTGGCCCGGATCGCCGTCTACGAGTTGCTCTACGTCGACGAGATCGACGACGCGGTGGCGATCAGCGAGGCAGTGGAGCTGGCTCGGCAGATGTCGACTGACGATTCGCCGCGCTTCCTCAACGGGGTGCTCGGCCGGATCGCCGAGTACGCCACCCGCTGAGCGTCCCACCGAACACCGCACATCCGAAAAGGGCCCGTGCCAGTTGGCACGGGCCCTTTCGGTGGAGCGGCAGATCAGGTGGAGCGGCAGATCAGGAGGCGAAGAACGCCCGGGGGTCGGCCACCAGCACGCCGTGCTCGGTGAGCCGCTCGATCAGGCCCGACGGTGAGGCGTCGTACACGATCGCGAGCGCCCGCAGGTCGTCGGCGCGGATGGAGAGCACCCGGCCGTTGTAGTCGCCGCGCTGCTGCTGGATGGCGCGGGCGTAGCGGGCGACGTAGGCCAGGTCCTCGGAGGCCTCGTCGTAGAGCCGCTCCAGGTCCAGGACAATCTTGCTGGTGGGCTCGTGGCGGACGCCACTGCCGTCAGGCAGCAGCTCCGAGACGGGTACGCGGTAGAACTCGGCCAACTCGGCCAGACGGGACACCGTCACGGCCCGGTCGCCACGCTCGTACGAGCCGACCACCACGGCCTTCCACCGCCCGTTCGACTTCTCCTCCACACCCTGCAGGGAAAGACCCTGCTGCTGGCGGATGGAGCGCAGGCGGGCGCCCAGAGACTTGGCGTATTCAGAGGGCATTCGGACACTCCCAGTGCTGCTCGGGGTTCTCCCGTCGATCGCTACGGAGCGTGACGGTACGGGGAATGCGACACGTGGTCAAGTGGTCGTGCCCCTCCCGTTGCGGAGCGTCCGGGGAGTTTTCCCCTTTTCCGGTACCTGACCCGGTGGTCAGCGGCCGCCGTCCATCACCCCGGTGACCACTGGTAACGTGGCGGAAGCCCCGGCCCAGGTCTGCTGAGCGGTCCGGCCGGAGGTGCCCGACATCCTTTAACGACCCGTCCCGTGAGGCGGGGAAGGAGGTCCGCCGTGGCATACCCACCGGCTGCCCGCTCGTCACCACCGCCACAACCCTCGGTGAAGGTGATCCTCGCCAGCGCCGACGTGCAACGCGTGGTCGACCGCATCGCCCACCAGATCCTGGAGAAGACCCAGGGCGCCGCCAACACGGTGCTGCTCGGGATTCCCACCCGGGGCACCCCCCTCGCCCGGCGGCTCGCGGACCGGATCAGCACCTTCGAGGACGTCGCCGTTCCGGTCGGTGTGCTCGACATCACCCTGTACCGCGACGACCTCCGTCGGCACGCCACCCGCGCGGTGGGTCCGACCGAGCTTCCCGCCGACGGGATCGACGGCAAACGGGTCATCCTGGTCGACGACGTGCTCTTCTCCGGTCGCACCGTCCGGGCCGCGCTCGACGCGCTCAACGACGTGGGCCGCCCGGCCTCGGTGCAGCTCGCCGTGCTGGTCGACCGGGGCCACCGGGAGTTGCCGATCCGCGCCGACTACGTCGGGAAGAACATCCCGACCTCGCTCGCCGAGAGCGTCAAGGTGACGCTCGCCGAGATCGACGGGACGGACGAGGTCAAGCTCTACGGGGGAACTGCCTCATGATCAAACACTTGCTCTCCGGCGGGGACCTGGACGCCGACACCGCCACCGAGATCCTGGACACCGCCGCCGAGATGGCCACCGTCGCCGGCCGGGAGATCAAGAAGCTTCCCGCGCTGCGCGGACGGACGGTGGTGAACCTCTTCTACGAGGACTCCACGCGTACCCGGATCTCGTTCGAGGCGGCGGCGAAGCGACTCAGCGCCGACGTGATCAACTTTTCCGCGAAGGGGTCCAGCGTCACCAAGGGTGAGAGCCTGAAGGACACCGCGTTGACCCTGCAGGCCATGGGCGCGGACGCCGTCGTCATCCGACACCCCGCCTCCGGCGCGCCGCACCGCCTGGCCAACTGGGTGGACGGGTCGGTCGTCAACGCCGGCGACGGCACCCACGAGCACCCCACCCAGGCGCTGCTGGACGCGTACACCATGCGGGCCCGGCTGGGCCGGCTCGCCGGCCTGTCGGTCGCCGTGGTCGGGGACGTGCTGCACTCCCGGGTGGCCCGCTCCAACGTGCTGCTGCTGTCCACCCTTGGCGCCAAGGTCACCCTGGTCGGCCCGCCGACCCTCATCCCGGTCGACATCGCGGGCGCCCTCGCGCCCGGCACCGACGTCTCCTACGACCTCGACGCCGTCCTGCCGAACGTGGACGTGGTGATGATGCTGCGGGTGCAGCGGGAGCGGATGAACGACTCCTACTTCCCCTCCGCGCGCGAGTACGCCCGCCGCTACGGCCTGGACGGGCCGCGGATGCGCCGGCTGCCCGAGCACGCGATCGTCATGCACCCCGGCCCGATGAACCGGGGGATGGAGATCACCCCCGAGGTCGCCGACTCACCCCGCTCCACCATCGTCGAACAGGTCACCAACGGGGTTTCCGTGCGGATGGCTGTCCTTTACCTGCTGCTCGGAGGGAACAACCGGTGACCGCGTACCTGATCACCAGCGTGAGTGTCGTCGGCGCCGCGCCGACCGACCTGCTGATCCGCGACGGCGTGATCGCCGAGGTCGGTCCCGGCCTGACCGCGCCGGACGCCACAGTCGTCGACGGCACCGGCCTGGTCGCCCTGCCCGGCCTCGTCGACCTGCACACCCACCTGCGCGAGCCCGGCCGGGAGGACGCCGAGACCGTCGAGTCCGGTTCCCGGGCGGCGGCGCTGGGCGGCTACACGGCGGTCTGCGCGATGGCCAACACCTCCCCGGTGGCGGACACCGCCGGCGTTGTCGAGCAGGTCTGGCGGCTCGGCCGCGAGGCCGGCCTGGTCGACGTGCAGCCGATCGGCGCGGTCACCGTCGGGCTGGCCGGCGAGCGGCTGGCCGAACTGGGCGCGATGGCCGACTCGGCGGCCCGGGTGCGGATCTTCTCCGACGACGGGCACTGCGTCGCCGACCCGAAGTTGATGCGCCGAGCCCTGGAGTACGTCAAGGCGTTCGACGGGATCATCGCCCAGCACGCCGAGGAGCCCCGGCTCACCGAGGGCGCCCAGATGCACGAGGGCGAGGTCTCCACCCGGCTCGGCCTGATCGGCTGGCCGGCGGTCGCCGAGGAGGCGATCATCGCCCGCGACGTGCTGCTCGCCGAGCACGTGGGCAGCCGACTGCACGTCTGCCACGTCTCCACCGCCGGCAGCGTCGAGGTGCTGCGCCAGGCAAAGGCACGTGGGGTACGCGTGACCGCCGAGGTGACCCCGCACCACCTGCTGCTCACCGACGAACGGGCGGAAACCTACGACCCGGTCTACAAGGTGAACCCGCCGCTGCGTACCGCCGCGGACATCGCCGCGCTGCGTGCCGCCCTCGCCGACGGGGTGATCGACGTGATCGCCACCGACCACGCCCCGCACGCGGTGGAGGACAAGGAGTGCGAGTGGGCGTACGCCCGACCGGGGATGCTCGGTCTGGAGACGGCCCTCTCCATCGCGCTGGACGTGCTCGGCCCCGAGTGGGACCTGATCGCCGAGCGGATGTCGCGCACCCCCGCACGGATCGCCGGCCTCACCGGGCACGGCGTCGACCCCGCGCCGGGTGTCCCGGCCAACCTGACCCTGATCGACCCGGCCGTCCGCCGCACCATCGAGCCGACGGAGCTGGCCAGTCGCAGTCGCAACACCCCGTACGCCCGCATGACGCTGCCAGGTCGCATCGTGGCGACCTTCCTGCGCGGCGAGCCGACGGTCCTGGACGGAAAGGCTGTCAAGTAATGGTCAAGCGCAGACCCGCAATCCTGGTGCTGGAGGACGGGCGCACGTTCCCCGGCGAGGCGTACGGCAGCGTCGGAGAGACCTTCGGCGAGGCGGTCTTCAACACCGGCATGACCGGTTACCAGGAGACCCTCACCGACCCGTCGTACCACCGTCAGGTGGTGGTGCAGACCGCGCCGCACATCGGCAACACCGGCGTCAACGGCGAGGACGACGAGTCCGGTCGGATCTGGGTGGCCGGCTACGTCGTGCGCGACCCGGCCCGGATCGGCTCGAACTGGCGGGCCACCGGTGGTCTCGAGGACCGCCTCGCCACCGAGGGTGTGGTGGGAATCAGCGGGGTGGACACCCGGGCGCTGACCCGGCACCTGCGCGAGCGGGGCGCCATGCGGGTGGGTATCTCCAGCATCGACAACGACCCGCAGAGCCTGCTGGCCCGGGTCCGCCAGGCGCCGCAGATGGTCGGCGCGGACCTGTCCTCCGAGGTGAGCACCGCCGAACCGTACGTCGTCGAGGCCCTGGGCGAGCACCGGTTCACAGTGGCCGCGCTGGACCTGGGCATCAAGCGCAACGTGCCGCGTCGGCTGGCCACCCGCGGGGTGACCACCCACGTGCTGCCGGCGTCGTCGAGCATCGACCAGATGCTCGCCACCGGCGCCGACGCGATCTTCCTGTCGCCCGGCCCGGGCGATCCGGCTACCGCCGACGCCCCGGTGGAGCTGGCCCGCGAGGCGCTGCGGCGGCAGGTGCCCCTGTTCGGCATCTGCTTCGGCAGCCAGATCCTCGGTCGGGCGCTCGGCTTCGGCACCTACAAGCTGGGCTACGGCCACCGGGGGATCAACCAGCCGGTGCTCGACCGGGTCACCGGCAAGGTCGAGGTGACCAGCCACAACCATGGCTTCGCCGTGCAGGTCCCCGGCTCGGGCAACGGCGCTGTCGTCCCCGACCAGGTGATCGACACCGACTTCGGGGGCGTACGGGTGTCGCACGTCTGCCTCAATGACAACGTGGTCGAGGGGCTGCGGGCGGTGGACCTGCCCGCGTTCACCGTCCAGTACCACCCGGAGGCGGCGGCCGGTCCGCACGACGCGGACTACCTCTTCGACCGATTCGCCGACTTGATCGAAGGCCGGACCCACAGCAAGGGGCGCAGCAATGCCTAAGCGGACCGATCTCAAGCACATCCTCGTGATCGGCTCCGGGCCGATCGTCATCGGGCAGGCCTGCGAGTTCGACTACTCCGGCACCCAGGCGTGCCGGGTGCTGCGCAGCGAGGGGATCCGGGTC
Organism: Micromonospora hortensis; assembly: GCF_022230935.1. Taxonomy (NCBI): domain Bacteria; kingdom Bacillati; phylum Actinomycetota; class Actinomycetes; order Micromonosporales; family Micromonosporaceae; genus Micromonospora; species Micromonospora hortensis. The sequence goes on along the minus strand of NZ_JAKKFE010000031.1, from coordinate 12,148 downwards.
AGCCTGGTCAACTCCAACCCGGCGACGATCATGACGGACCCGGAGTTCGCCGACGCGACCTACGTCGAGCCGATCACCCCGGAGTTCGTGGAGCTGGTCATCGCCAAGGAGCGCCCGGACGCGATCCTGGCGACCCTCGGCGGGCAGACCGCGCTGAACACTGCCGTCGCCCTGCACGAGGCCGGCGTGCTGGAGAAGTACGGCGTGGAGCTGATCGGCGCGAACATCGACGCCATCAACCGCGGCGAGGACCGGCAGCTGTTCAAGGAGATCGTGGCGAAGGCCGGCGTACGCCTCGGTGTCGACGACCCGACCGGGCTGGTGCCCCGCTCGCGGGTCTGCCACTCGATGGACGAGGTCGAGGCGACAGTCGCCGAGCTGGGCCTGCCGGTGGTGATCCGGCCGTCGTTCACGATGGGTGGCCTGGGTTCCGGCATGGCGCACACCCCCGAGGACCTGGCCCGTATCGCCGGCGACGGCCTGTCGGCCAGCCCGGTGCACGAGGTGCTCATCGAGGAGAGCGTGCTCGGCTGGAAGGAGTACGAGCTCGAGCTGATGCGCGACCGGCACGACAACGTGGTGGTGGTCTGCTCGATCGAGAACATCGACCCGATGGGTGTGCACACCGGCGACAGCGTCACTGTGGCCCCGGCCATGACGCTCACCGACCGGGAGTACCAGCGCCTGCGTGACCTGGGCATCGCCGTGCTGCGCGAGGTCGGGGTGGACACCGGCGGCTGCAACATCCAGTTCGCGGTCAACCCGGTCGACGGCCGGATCGTCGTGATCGAGATGAACCCCCGGGTGTCGCGGTCCTCGGCGCTGGCCTCCAAGGCGACCGGCTTCCCGATCGCGAAGATCGCCGCGAAGCTGGCCATCGGCTACACCCTCGACGAGATCCCCAACGACATCACGCTGAAGACCCCGGCGGCGTTCGAGCCGACCCTCGACTACGTGGTGGTGAAGATCCCCCGGTTCGCGTTCGAGAAGTTCCCCGGCGCGGACCCGGAGCTGACCACCACTATGAAGTCGGTGGGTGAGGCGATGAGCCTCGGGCGCAACTTCACCGAGGCGCTGAACAAGGCGATGCGCTCGATGGAAACGAAGTCGGCCGGTTTCTGGAGTGTGCCGGACCCGGCGGGCGTCACCCTGGCCGACACTCTCGCGGCGCTGCGGATCCCGCACGACGGTCGGCTGTACACGGTGGAGCGGGCGCTGCGGCTCGGGGCGTCGATCGCCGAGGTGGCCGAGGCGTCCGGCGGGATCGACCCGTGGTTCCTGGACCAGATCGCCGCGCTGATCGAGCTACGCGCCGAGATCGTCGACGCGCCGGTGCTCGACGCCGACCTGCTGCGTCGTGCCAAGCGGGCCGGTCTGTCCGACCGACAGCTCGCCGCGCTGCGTCCGGAGTTGGCCGCCGAGGACGGCGTACGGACCCTGCGCCACCGCCTGGACGTGCGCCCGGTCTACAAGACAGTGGACACCTGCGCGGCCGAGTTCGAGGCGACCACGCCGTACCACTACTCGACGTACGACCTGGAGACCGAGGTCGTGCCGTCGGACCGGCCGAAGGTGCTGATCCTGGGCTCCGGCCCGAACCGGATCGGGCAGGGCATCGAGTTCGACTACTCCTGCGTGCACGCCGTGCAGGCGTTGCGGTCGGCCGGTTACGAGACCGTGATGGTCAACTGCAACCCGGAGACGGTCTCCACCGACTACGACACCGCCGACCGGCTCTACTTCGAGCCGTTGACCTTCGAGGACGTCCTGGAGGTCTGGCACGCCGAGGACTCGTCCGGTCGGGCGGCCGGCGGTCCGGGTGTGGTCGGGGTGGTCGTCCAGCTCGGCGGGCAGACCCCGCTGGGTCTGGCGCAGCGGCTGAAGAACGCCGGTGTGCCGATCGTCGGCACCTCCCCGGAGTCGATCCACCTGGCCGAGGAGCGCGGCGCGTTCGGCGCGGTGCTGGCCCGTGCTGGACTGCGCGCGCCGGCGCACGGCATGGCCACCTCGTACGACGAGGCCAAGACGATCGCCGACGAGATCGGCTACCCGGTGCTGGTCCGGCCGTCGTACGTGCTGGGCGGGCGGGGCATGGAGATCGTCTACGACGACCCGACGCTGCGCGACTACATCGGCCGGGCCACCGACATCTCCGGCGACCACCCGGTGCTGGTGGACCGGTTCCTCGACGACGCCATCGAGATCGACGTGGACGCGCTGTGCGACGCCGACGGCGAGGTCTACATCGGCGGCGTGATGGAGCACATCGAGGAGGCGGGCATCCACTCCGGCGACTCGTCCTGCGCGCTCCCGCCGATCACCCTGGCGGGCTCGCACCTGGTCGAGGTCCGCCGCTACACCGAGGCCATCGCGCGTGGCGTCGGGGTCCGTGGCCTGCTCAACGTGCAGTACGCCCTCAAGGACGACGTGCTCTACGTGCTGGAGGCCAACCCGCGCGCGTCGCGGACCGTTCCGTTCGTCTCCAAGGCCACGGCGGTGCCGCTGGCCAAGGCGGCGGCCCGGATCGCGCTTGGAGCGAGCATCGCCGAGCTGCGCGCCGAGGGCCTGCTGCCGGCGACGGGGGACGGGGGCACGATGCCCGCCGACGCGCCGGTCGCGGTCAAGGAGGCGGTGCTGCCGTTCAAGCGTTTCCGGACCCGCGCGGGCAAGGGGATCGACTCGCTGCTCGGGCCGGAGATGAAGTCGACCGGCGAGGTGATGGGCATCGACACCAACTTCGGGCACGCCTTCGCCAAGAGCCAGTCGGCCGCGTACGGGTCGCTGCCGACCGCCGGGAAGATCTTCGTCTCGGTGGCCAACCGGGACAAGCGCGGCATGATCTTCCCGATCAAGCGGCTGGCCGATCTGGGCTTCGAGATCGTCGCCACCGCCGGCACGGCCGAGGTGCTGCGCCGCCACGGCATCGCCTGTGAACAGATCCGTAAGCACTACCAGGCCGGTGCGGGCGACGACGCGGTGTCGCTGATCGGCGGCGGCCACGTGGCGCTGGTGATCAACACGCCGCAGGGCTCGGGTGCCAGCGCCCGCTCCGACGGCTACGAGATCCGCAGCGCCGCGGTCACCGCGGACATCCCCTGCATCACCACGGTCCCCGGCGCCGCCGCGGCGGTGATGGGCATCGAGGCGCGGATCCGCGGCGACATGCAGGTACGCCCTCTGCAGGACCTGCACGCCATCCTGCGGGCGGCCCAGTGACAGTGTTCGAGCAGGCGGTACGGCCGTTGTTGTTCCGGCTCGGGGGCGGGGACGCCGAGGCGGCGCACGAGTGGACGCTGCGGCGGTTGGCGGCCCTGTCGCGGCGGCCGGCCGCGCTCGCCGCGCTGCGGGCCCGCTACGCGGTCGACGCGCCGCGCACCGTGTTCGGGGTGCGGTTTCCCAACCCGGTCGGGTTGGCCGCCGGTATGGACAAGGACGGCGCGGCGCTGCCGGCCTGGCCGGCGCTCGGCTTCGGTTTCGTGGAGGTCGGCACCGTCACCGCGCACGCCCAGCCGGGCAACCCCCGGCCGCGGCTGTTCCGGCTGCCGGCCAGCGAGGCGGTGGTCAACCGGATGGGCTTCAACAACGCCGGGGCCGCCGCGCTGGCCGCCCGGTTGGCGGCGCTGCCGCGCCCGCTCGGGGTGCCGCTGGGCATCTCGCTGGGCAAGTCCAAGGTGACCCCGCTGGACGAGGCGGTCGAGGACTACCTCGCCTCGTACCGGGCGTTGCGCGGGCACGGCGACTACTTCGCGGTGAACGTGTCCTCACCGAACACCCCGGGTCTGCGGTCGTTGCAGGACCGTGCCCACCTGGACGCGCTGCTCGGCGCGCTGGTGGGGGAGAAGCCGGTGCTGGTCAAGATCGCACCGGACCTGACCGAGGCGGCGATCGCCGAGCTGCTGGAGGTCTGCCTGGCCCGGGGCGCCGCCGGGGTGATCGCCACCAACACCACCCTGTCCCGGGACGGCCTCGCGGGCGTCGACGTCGAGCGCGGCGGGCAGGCAGGTGGCCTCTCCGGTCGGCCGCTCACCGGGCGGGCCCGCGACGTGGTCGCCTTCGTCCACTCCGAGACCGGCGGGCGGCTGCCGATCGTCGGCGTCGGCGGGGTACTGGATCCGGACGACGCGGCGCGGATGTTCGATGCCGGCGCCGCCCTGGTGCAGCTCTACACCGGCTTCATCTACCGGGGACCGGCCCTGGTCCGCGCCGCCGCCCGCGCGGCGGCCGCAACGGCGGCACCGGACCCCGTCGCCGGCCGGTGACCGCCCTCGGCCCGGTGCCGGCCCGGCGCGACCTGGTGCCGAGCCCGCTCCGCGTCGAGGAGCACACGCCCGTTGTTGCCCCTTTGCTCTGCACCCGCGGGTGCACCACCCGGTGCGCGACACCCGGCCACCGGGTGTCGCGTCCGCGGGTGCAGAGCAAAGGCAGCGGAGGAGAGGTTCGACCCGGCCGCAGGACGTCCGCCGTCCGGACCGCTTGAGGCGCAGAGGAGTACGCGTGACACCCGAGGAGATCCTGGCCGCTGACCGGGCGCACGTCTGGCACCCGTACGCCGCGCTGCCGCCGGCCAACTCGCCGTACGTGGTGCGGGGCGCCGAGGGGGTACGGCTCACCCTGGCCGACGGGCGGGAGTTGGTGGACGGGATGTCGTCCTGGTGGGCGGCGATCCACGGGTACCGGCACCCGGTGCTGGACGCGGCGGTGACCGACCAGCTCGGCCGGATGAGCCACGTGATGTTCGGCGGGCTCACCCACGAGCCGGCGGTGCGGCTGGCCCGGACCCTTGTCGAGCTGACCCCGGATGGCCTGGAGCACGTGTTCCTGGCCGACTCCGGCTCGGTCAGCGTCGAGGTGGCGGTGAAGATGTGCCTGCAGTACCAGCGGGCCGTCGGGCGCCCCCAGCGGCGCCGGTTGGCGACCTGGCGGGGTGGCTACCACGGCGACACGTTCCACCCGATGAGCGTCTGCGACCCGGAGGGCGGGATGCACCACCTGTGGGGCGACGTGCTGCCCCGGCAGGTGTTCGCCCCGGTGCCGCCGGGCGGCTTCACCGATCCGCCCGACGACGCGTACGTGGCGGCGTTGGTGGAGACCGTCGAGCGGCACGCCGACGAGTTGGCCGCCGTGATCGTCGAGCCCGTCGTCCAGGGCGCCGGCGGGATGCGCTTCCACCACCCGGGTTACCTGCGGGTGCTGCGCGAGGTGACCCGCGCGCACGGAATTCTGCTGATCTTCGACGAGATCGCCACCGGGTTCGGCCGTACCGGCGAGATGTTCGCCGCCGAGCACGCCGGGGTGACGCCGGACGTGCTCTGTGTGGGCAAGGCGTTGACCGGCGGGTACCTGACCCTCGCGGCGACAGTGTGCACCGCGGAGGTCGCCCGGGGCATCTCGGCGACCGGCGTGCTGGCGCACGGGCCCACGTTCATGGGCAACCCGTTGGCCTGCGCGGTGGCGAACGCCTCCATCGGGCTGCTGCGGTCCGGAGACTGGGCCGGCCAGGTCGCCAGGGTCGGCGCGGGCCTGCGCGCCGGTCTGGAGCCCCTGCGCGGCACGCCGGGCGTGGCCGACGTACGGGTCCTCGGCGCGATCGGTGTGGTCCAGCTCGATCACGAGGTCGACCTCGGCGCCGCGACCGCTGCCGCTGTCGCCCAGGGGGTGTGGCTGCGTCCGTTCCGCGACCTGATCTACACGATGCCGCCGTACGTCACCGACGACGTCGACCTGGCCCGGATCGCGGCCGGGGTGGCGGCGGCGGTGTCGGCGGGCTGAGTCGGCCCGGCCACCGGGTCGACGGGTTACCCGGGCGGGTCGGCCGCCCGGACGAGAAGAGGGGAACACTCCGATGGAGAGCTTCGGTACCCGGCTGCACCGGGCGATTACCGAGCGGGGCCCACTCTGCGTGGGCATCGACCCGCATCCCGGTCTGCTGGCTCAGTGGGGCCTCCCGGACGACGTTCAGGGGCTCGACCGGTTCAGCCGGACCGTGGTGGAGGCCCTCGGTGACCGGGTTGCGGTAGTCAAGCCTCAGTCGGCCTTTTTCGAGCGGTTCGGGTCCCGAGGTGTGGCGATTCTTGAGTCAACTATCCGACAGTTACGAGATGCTGGCTCGCTCGTTCTGCTCGACGTCAAGCGCGGCGACATCGGCTCGACGGTGAGCGCGTACGCCGCCGCGTACCTTGATCCATCCAGCCCTGTGTATGTCGACGCGGTGACCGCGAGCCCTTACCTCGGGGTCGGTTCGCTGGCGCCGATGTTCGAGCTGGCCGCCGAGCACGGCGGCGGGGTGTTCGTGCTGGCCCTCACCTCCAACCCCGAGGGTGCGGCCGTCCAGCGGGCCGTCACGGCCGACGGCCGCACCGTGGCGCAAACCGTGATCGACGAGATTTCCCAGCTCAACAGGGGTGCGTCACCGCTCGGGAGCTTCGGTCTGGTGGTCGGCGCGACCATCGGTGACACCGGTCACGACCTCTCCGGTGTGGGCGGCCCACTGCTCGCTCCGGGGCTCGGCGCGCAGGGTGCCGGCGCCGCCGATCTGCGTACCGTCTTCGGTTCCAGCCTCGCCTCGGTGCTCCCGTCGTACTCCCGGGAAGTGCTCTCGGCAGGCCCTGATGTGGCCGCGCTGCGGGCCGCCGCGGACCGCGTGTTGGTCGACTGCCGGGCCGTCCTGCCTGCCCGGTGACTGACTGACGGGTCGGTCACTCTACGGTGATCATGCGGCCCCCACGTTGCCGAAAGCTCCGTTGGCCGCTAGTTTTCCCCGCGCTGGGAACCATGGACCCCTTGGTTCACAGCGACACCACGTTTCACAGATGCGGCGGTGCGCCCCGCCCGCCGCGATAGGGACCTGAGGAGAACTGGTGCCGCTCCCGTCACTGACCCCCGAACAACGCGCTGCCGCGCTCGAGAAGGCCGCGGAGATCCGCAAGGCCCGTGCTCAGCTGAAGGAGCAGCTCAAGCAGGGCAAGACCACCCTCGGTGCCGTCCTCGAGCGGGCCGAGAGCGACGACGTCGTTGGCAAGCTCAAGGTGTCGGCCGTCCTGCAGGCCATGCCGGGCATCGGCAAGATCCGGGCTACCCAGATCATGGAGAAGCTCAAGATCGCCGACAGCCGTCGCCTGCGTGGCCTCGGCGAGCAGCAGCGCAAGGCACTGCTTGGAGAGTTCGCCGCCAACTAAACCTGGCAGCGTGTAGAAACAAGCAGTGAGCACGGATGACGAGGCGCGCCCGGCGACTCGGCTCACTGTCCTGGCTGGACCTTCGGGTTCCGGCAGGGAGAGTGTCGTCGAGCTCGTCCGGGCGCGTTCTCCGTCCGTGTGGATCCCGGTCGCGGCGACCACCAGGCCGCGCCGGGAGTCGGAGATCGACGGGGTGGACCGCGTCTTCCTCGCCCCCGCCGAGTTCGATCGACGGATCGTCGACGGCGAGCTGCTGGAGTGGTCCCGGATCGGATCGCACCGCCGGGGCACCCCGTACCCGCCGCTGCGCGCCCGGCTCGACGCCGGGCAGCCGGTGCTGCTCCCGCTCGATCTGCGCGGCGTCCCACTGGTCCGGGCGCGCCTGCCCGATGCCCGGCTGGTGTTGCTGAGCCCACCCGGGTACGCGCCCGACGCCACGGTGGCAGCCACCGTCGAGCACGCGCTGGCCCACGACCACACCGAACGGGTGGTCGAGGAGCTGGTAGGCTTACTCGGTTCTTCTTATCCGGATCCGACCTGGTCGCGCCTGCGTGGCTGACGGTCGGCCGCCGTTGAGACTCAGCACCGCGTCCGCGCGGCTCGAAAGACGCAGAGGTTAATTCGTGGGATCCATCGCCAACCCCGAAGGCATCACCAACCCGCCGATCGACGAGCTCCTCGAGAAGACGACGTCGAAGTACGCGCTGGTCATCTTCGCCGCCAAGCGCGCGCGCCAGGTCAACGCCTACTACAGCCAGCTCGGTGAGGGTCTGCTGGAGTACGTCGGCCCGCTCGTCGAGACCACCCCGCAGGAGAAGCCCCTCTCCATCGCCATGCGCGAGATCAACTCGGGCCTGCTCACCGCCGAGCCGACCGACCAGCCGTAAGCCCCCGCTGGCCGATGTCCGCCTCGATCGTCCTCGGGGTCGGTGGCGGCATCGCCGCCTACAAGGCGTGCGAGCTGCTGCGACTCTTCACCGAATCGGGTCACCGGGTTCGGGTCGTGCCAACCGCGTCGGCGCTCCGCTTCGTTGGAGCGCCGACCTGGGCCGCGCTCTCCGGTCAACCGGTCGCCGACGACGTCTGGACCGACGTCCACGAGGTGCCGCACGTCCGCCTCGGTAAGCAGGCCGACCTGGTGGTGGTCGCGCCGACCACCACCGACCTGCTCGCCAAGGCCGCCCACGGCCTCGCCGACGACCTGCTGACCAACACACTGCTGACCGCCCGCTGCCCGGTCCTGCTGGCCCCGGCCATGCACACCGAGATGTGGGAGCACCCGGCCACCGTGGCCAACGTCGCCACGTTGCGCTCCCGGGGGGTCCGGGTCATCGAGCCCGCCGTCGGCCGGCTCACCGGCGCCGACACCGGCAAGGGTCGGCTGCCCGACCCGGCGGAGATCTTCGCCGTCGCCGGTCGGCTCCTGGCCCGCGGCGACTCCGCCCCCGCCGACCTGGCCGGTCGCCGGGTGGTCGTCACGGCCGGCGGCACCCGCGAGCCCCTCGACCCGGTGCGTTTCCTGGGCAACCGCTCGTCGGGCAAGCAGGGGTACGCGTTCGCCCGCGCGGCGGTCGCGCGGGGTGCCCGGGTCACGGTGATCTCGGCAAACGTCGGCCTCGCCGACCCGGCCGGGGTCGACCTGATCCGGGTGGGCACCACCGCCGAGTTGCGGGAGGCGACAGTCAAGGCCGCCGTCGAGGCCGACGCGGTGGTGATGGCGGCGGCTCCGGCCGATTTCCGGCCCGCGACGTACGCGACTGGCAAAATCAAGAAGTCGGACGACGGTGTCGCACCCACCATCGAGCTCGTCACGAACCCGGACATCGCGGCGGAGCTCGGCCAGCGCAAGAGACCAGGGCAGGTGCTGGTGGTGTTCGCCGCCGAGACCGGCGATGCCGAGGCCAACGGCCGGGCGAAACTCGCCCGGAAGCGGGCCGACCTGATCGTGGTCAACGAGGTCGGTCCAAACCTGGTCTTCGGTGCCGACACCAACACGGTGACGGTCATCGGCGCGGACGGCTCGGTCAGTCGGCTGCCCGAGCAGGCCAAGGAAGCCGTGGCCGACGCCGTGTGGGATCTCGTCGTGGCGCGGCTGCCTGGCCGCTCCTGACGGGTGGAACAGGGCGCGACCGATCCCGACACCGGCCGCAGTGGTGATTAGACTGCCGCGGAACGACCTCATACGCTTAGGAGTGCCGTGACACGCCGTCTCTTCACGTCCGAATCGGTCACGGAAGGCCACCCGGACAAGATCGCTGACCAGATCAGCGATGGCATCCTCGACGCGCTGCTGACCGAGGATCCCCACAGCCGTGTGGCAGTGGAGACCATGATCACCACCGGTCAGGTGCACATCGCCGGCGAGGTGACCACCAAGGCGTACGCCGACATCCCGACGATCGTCCGCCGGACCATCCTCGACATCGGTTACGACTCGTCGAAGAAGGGCTTCGACGGCGCCTCCTGCGGGGTCAGCGTCTCCATCGGCGCGCAGTCCGAGGACATCGCGCAGGGTGTGGACAACGCCTTCGAGCTGCGCACCGGGGCGTCGGAGAGCGCGCTGGACGCGCAGGGCGCCGGCGACCAGGGCATGATGTTCGGCTTCGCCTGCTCGGAGACGCCCGAGCTGATGCCGCTGCCGATCGCGCTCGCGCACCGGTTGGCCCGTCGCCTCTCGGCGGTGCGCAAGGACGGCACGATCCCGTACCTGCGGCCGGACGGCAAGACCCAGGTCACCATCGAGTACGAGGGGCTGCGCCCGGTCCGGCTGAACACCGTTGTGGTGTCCAGCCAGCACGCCGCCGACATCTCGTTGGACTCGCTGCTCACTCCGGACGTGCGCGACCACGTGATCGCCCCGGAGCTGGAGAGCCTTGGCCTGGACACCGACGGCTACCGGCTGCTGGTCAACCCGACCGGCCGGTTCGAGATCGGCGGCCCGATGGGCGACGCCGGGCTGACCGGCCGCAAGATCATTGTCGACACCTACGGCGGGTACGCCCGCCACGGTGGCGGCGCGTTCTCCGGCAAGGACCCGTCGAAGGTGGACCGCTCGGCCGCGTACGCGATGCGCTGGGTTGCCAAGAACGTGGTCGCCGCCGGCCTGGCCGAGCGGTGCGAGGCGCAGGTCGCCTACGCCATCGGCAAGGCGCACCCGGTGAGCCTGTTCATCGAGACGTTCGGCACCGAGACCGTGCCCGTCTCCTCGATCGAGAAGGCCGTCACCGAGGTGTTCGACCTGCGTCCGGCCGCGATCATCCGGGACCTCAATCTGCTCCGCCCGATCTACCAGCAGACCGCCGCGTACGGCCACTTCGGCCGGGAGCTGCCGGACCTGACCTGGGAGAGCACCGACCGGGCCGCCGACCTCAAGTCGGCCGCGGGAGCCTGACCGCCACCAAGCGCAGCGACCGGCGACCCGCGGACGGGTCGCCGGTCGCGCGCGTCTGCGTGGACGTTCCACTGGCCCACCTGGACCGGCCGTTCGACTACCTGGTGCCGGCCGAGCTGGACGAGGTGGCGGTGCCCGGTACCCGGGTGAAGGTGCGCTTCGCCGGGCAACTCGTCGACGGGTGGTTGCTGTCGCGCGCCGACGACTCCGGGCACACCGGCCGCCTCGCGTACCTGGAGAAGGTGGTCTCCCCGGAGCCGGTGCTGGCCCCCGAGGTCGCCCGGCTCGCCCGGGCGGTCGCCGACCGGTACGCGGGCAGCCTCGCCGACGTGCTCCGGCTCGCCGTGCCACCGCGGCACGCGCGGGTGGAGAAGGAGCCCCACGACGAGCCGCCCGCCCCGGCGGCCCCCACCGGGGCGGTCGATCCGCGCGGGTGGCGCGACTACCCGACCGGTCCGGCGCTGCTGCGGGCGCTCGCCGACGGCCGGGCGCCCCGCGCGGTCTGGTCGGCGCTGCCCGGTGAGGACTGGGCGGCCCGTTACGCCGACGCGGTGGCGGCCACCGTCGCCAGTGGTCGCGGCGCGGTGGTCGTGGTGCCCGACGCGCGTGACCTCGACCGCCTCGACGCGGCGCTCACCGGCGTGCTCGGCCCGGGGCGGCACGTCAGCCTCTCCGCCGCGCTCGGCCCGGCCCGGCGGTACCGGGCGTTCCTCGCCGCTCGCCGTGACCAGGTGCCGGTGGTGATCGGCACCCGGGCGGCCATGTTCGCCCCGGTGGCCCGGCTCGGCCTCGTCGCCGTCTGGGACGACGGTGACGACCTGCACTCCGAGCCCCGGGCGCCCTACCCGCACGCCCGCGACGTGCTGCTCACCCGCGCCCACCTCGCCGAGGCCGGCGCGCTGGTCGGCGGGTACGCCCGCACGGCCGAGGCGCAGCTGCTGGTGGAGACGGGCTGGGCCCCGGAGGTGGTCGCCGACCGGGCCACGGTGCGGGCGCGGATCCCGGCCATCGCGCCGACCGGGGACGACCCGCAACTGGCCCGCGACCCCGGGGCCGCCACCGCCCGGCTGCCCAGCCTGGCCTGGACGGCTGCCCGCGACGCGCTCCGCCAGGACCTGCCGGTGCTGGTGCAGGTGCCCCGTCGCGGTTACCTCCCGTCGATCTCCTGCGCCGAGTGCCGCACGCCGGCCCGCTGCGCGCACTGCGCCGGCCCGCTCGCGCTGCCCTCGGCCGGGGGCACCCCGGCCTGCCGGTGGTGCGCCCGGGTGGCTGCCGCGTACGCCTGCCCGGAGTGCGGTGGGCGGCGGCTGCGGGCCGCGGTGACCGGCGCCCGGCGGACCGCCGAGGAGCTGGGCCGGGCGTTCCCCGACGTGCCGGTGCGCACCTCGGGGCGCGAGGAGGTGCTGACCGACGTGCCCGGCGGCGCGGCCCTGGTGGTGGCCACCCCGGGCGCCGAGCCGGTCGCCGAGGGCGGTTACGGCGCGGTGCTGCTGCTCGACTCGTGGGCCCTGCTGACCCGGGCCGACCTGCGCGCCGGCGAGGAGGCGCTGCGCCGCTGGCTGGCGGCGGCGGCGCTGGCCCG
>NZ_JAKKFE010000030.1:0-136718 GCF_022230935.1 Micromonospora hortensis | reverse complement strand
CCAGTCGTCGATGTCGCCGTTGAGCATGTCGATGAGCAGCTGCCACCGCTCCAGGTAGCCCCGACGTAGGCCAGGGATCTTGTCCGCGAAGATGTTGTTGATCTCGAGGTAGTCGTGGTGCTGGTCGCTGCCGTCGACCGGCTCCGACTCCAGGTGGTCGAACGTGGTCACCAGGGCGAACGGCAGGTCGAAGTTGATGTGCGCGTTCACCCCGGCCGCCGCCGACGGCAGCGGGCGGGCATCAGGCCCCCGCATCCGCTCGAAGAGGCACGACCACGCCTTCGGAGTGCCGGGGCTGGAGTCGGTCCACAGCCGCATCGCGTCGAAGTACCGGGCGGCGAACTCGACGTCGAGCCGGGATAGGAAGACCGGATCGACGAAGCGGTCGTCGTACAGCCCGTCCAGCACGCTGCTGGTGATGGTCAGGTAAAGCTTGTTGAAGTCGGCCAGGGGGCAACTGTCTTCCAACGGTGGCAACCGGACCAGCATGTCCTGGAGCTTGGTCAGATGATCGACCACGGCCGGCACGTCCGCGGGATGATCGGCGAGCAGGTCGACGATGTCCCGGTGAACGGGCCCCCAGACCGGTTCGATCATTTCTCCTCCATTGTGGTCGGCGGCATCCCCCGTGCCGTCGTCGACGCGGCCCAGCCTCTCAGCCGACACCCGCCCGCCGGATCAGTAAAACGACGTATCCCGGCGCGAACACGCGCCGGGATACGTACGCAGTGGTGGGTCAGGCCCGTTGGTTGCGCAACTGGATCGCGCTGGCCTGCACGCGGGTACGGACCTGGAGTTTGTCGAAGATGTGCGACACGTGCACCCCGATGGTCCGCTCGCTGATGAACAGCCGCTGCCCGATCTCCCTGTTGGTCAGCCCCTCGGCGACCAGTGCGAGCACTTCCCGCTCCCGGGCGGTGAGCGCCGCCAACTCGTCGTCGGACGCCTCGACCGGGACGCCGCGGGCACCGGTGCTGCTGTCGCGCTCGTCCAGCGACACCCGGGCCCGCCCGGCCAGCTCGCGGATCTCCGAGGTCAACGGCACCGCGCCCAAGCCCTGCGCCACCCGGTACGCCTCCCGCAGGAGCTTGCCGGCGGTGGCCACCCGGCTGCGCCGAGCCAGCAGCGCCTCGGCCTGCCGCAGCCGTGAGTAGGCCGCCGGATAGGGGTGATTGCGTCGATCCCACTCGGCCGCCGACGCGGCCCACAGCTCCGGATCGCTGCCGTCGAGGCGGCTGACCTCGGCGGCGCACAGCGCCAGGAAGCCCTCCACCACCGAGCGCACCGGCCGAGCGGCACCGGCGCTCTTGCGGGCCACCCGCTCGGCCACCTCCCGCAGCCGGCGTACCGCCGTGGGGTCCACCTCCACCGTGCGGCTGGCGTGCGCCTCGGCCTCGGCGCGCAGGCCGTGCCAGACCAGCGCCGAGAGGATCATCACGTCGTCGGAACGGCTCTCGGTGAGGCCGCGCTGCACCGCCTGCCGCGCCACATCGTGCCGGCCCTCCCACATGGCCAGCCCGGAGCGCAGGGTGAGCAACGGAATGACGTGTCGCGCCCCGCCGCCGGCGAGCAGGGTCGCCACCGCGTCGAGATCCCGACCGGCGGCCTCGATGTCGCCGTAGCCCACCGACAGCCGGCACCGGGCCAGCAGCAGTTCCACGGCGTCCGCACCGGACGGTCGGTGCCGCAGGGCCGCCGCCACCACCTTCTCCGCCTCGGCCCACTGGCCCACCCGGAACAGCCCGTTGATGGCGATGGCCAGCAGCCGGGTGCCCCAGGTGCGACCCAGCCCCAGCTCGGCCACCCGTTCGGCGCCCCGCCGGGCCACCACCACGCCCTCTTCGAGGACGTTCAGCGGCCCGGTCAGCAGCTCCGCCAGGTGCAGGTACGCGCAGGCCACGTCCTCGGGCTGACCGGCACGCTCGGCGGTGTCGAGGGCGTCGCGCATGACCGCCAGACCGGCGTCCGGGTCTTCCAGACAGGCGTCGCTGAAGCCCAACGCCGAACTGGCCAGCACCACCTCGGTTGCCGAGCCCGCCACGTTCTCGGCCAACGCGAGCGCCTCGCGGGCCCGCTCACCGGCGTCGGCGTAGCGACCCAGGTGCAGCAGTAGCTCGGCCAGGCGGGCGGCGGCGCTCGCCCGGTCCCGAGGGGAGCAGTCCCCCGCCTTCAGCGCCCGCTGGTATTCCTCCTCGGCCAGCGCGGAGCGACCGGCGGCGGCCAGGTAACGGGCCCGGCGGATGTGCAGCGCGCAGCTCGGCTCGCCACCCCGCAGTGTGGCCAACTCCTCCAGCAGGGCCAACGCGCGGGCGTGCTCCCCGCAGTGGTGGGCCGCCTCGGCGGCGTTCTCGAGCAACTCGACCCGGTCCACAGTCAGCGGGCCCGGCTCGGCGGCCAACTGCAACGCCGCCGACCAGTGCCGGTGCGCCTCGGCGTAACCGTGCAGCCGCTCGGCCTCCTGGGCGGCGGCCACCGCCGCCGGCAGAGCGCGCGCCGGCTCGCCGGCCAGCCGCCAGTGGTGCGCCAGCCGGGCCTGGTGCAGCTCACCCGGCGCCGTGGTCAGCGCCTCGGCGTAGCGGCGGTGCAGCCCGGAGCGCTCGGCCGGCAGGAGCTCGTGCGCCAGCACCTCGGCCACCAGGCGGTGCCGCAGCCGGTAACCCTCGTCGGCGCCGACAAGCAGCCGGTGCGCCACCGCGGCCCGCGCCGCGGCGATCAGCTCGTCCTCCGGCATCCGCAGCACCTCGGCCAGAAGCCAGTGCTGCACCGGCTCGACCCCGGCGGCCACCGCGTGCACCACGGCGTGCGCGTGCTGGGGCAGCGCGTCGACCCGGTCGAGGAAGATCTCCCGCAGGGTCTCGGACAGGCCGTCGCGGCCGTCGCGCAGATCCCGGGCCAACTCCTCGATGACGAACGGGTTGCCACCGCTGCGCTGCCACACCTGCTCGGCCGCGTCCGCGGTCAGCGTCCGGCCGACCACAGCGGCAGCGAGCGTCTCGGTGTCGGCCCGACCCAGCGGCGCCAGGTCGAGCACCCGCACCGTGCGGAGCCGACGCAGCTCGGTGAGCACCCGGCGCAACGGGTGCGCGCCCTGCAACGACTCGGCGCGCACCGCCGCCAACACCGACAACTGAAGATCACCCAAGCCGGCGAGCAGGTAGAGCAGGAGCTGCCGGGTGCTGCGGTCGACCCACTGGAGGTCGTCGAGGATCAGCACCAGCGGGCGACCCTCGGCGATCAGATGCAGGCCACGGGAGACCCGCTCCAGCAACGCGCCAGCGCCGTCCGGGCCGGCGGTCTCGTCGGCGAACATCTGCAGCAGCCCTCGCACCGCCGAGGAGGTGCGGGCGGGCGAAGCGGACACCTCGGTGTCGAACCGGCGCAGCGCCTGCAACAGCGGGTGCAGCGGGGAGGCGTCGCCGATGTCCAGGCAGCTGCCGGTGAGCACGACGGCGCCCCGCTCCCGTAGGTGGTCGCCGATCTCGCCCAACAGCCGGGTCTTTCCCACACCGCTCTCGCCGGTCAGGAAGACCGCCGCGGTCTGCCCGTGCGCGGCGTCGCCGAGCAACGCGGACCGAACCGTCTGCACCAGCTCGGCCCGGCCCACGAGCGGTGCGGTGTCCACATCGCTGGCCATGCCACGCAGCCTAATCACAGTGCCCCTCACCGTTCTACGGCCGCCCATCGCTTGTGGTACTCCTCGCGTCGACTTTGCGACTAAAGGTTGCAGGTGGCCGACATACGTCGTTCGGCAGATCCCCCGTCGGCCCACTAATGCCAATCTCCGGAGGTGATCAGGCAACAGCGGGAAGAAAGGCCGGTGCGACACCCATGACCACCAGCATCATCGTCGACACGCAACGGACCGTCACCCCGCTCTGGCCGGTACCCCAGGAGAGGCGCGTCGTCACCGTCCTCTTCGCGGACATCGTCGGCTCCACGGCCCTGGTGGACCGTCTCGACCCCGAGGACGTCCGAGCGTTGCAGCGGGCCTACTTCGACACCGTCGCAGGTGTGCTGCACCGCTGGCACGGGGTGGTGGAGAAGTACATCGGCGACGCCGTGATGGCGCTCTTCGGCGCTCGGCACTCCGACGGCTTCGACGCGTACCGGGCGGTGCGCGCCGGGCTCGAGATCCAGGCCGCGCTGGACCGACGGCCCATGGTCGACGGCATCAGGCTGCGTGTCCGGGTCGGTGTCGCCACCGGCGAGGTCGTCGTCGACCTGGGCGACGTCGTCACCGGTGGGCACGGCGTGGCCAGCGGCGCGGTGATCACCACTGCGGCCCGCCTGCAGGAGTACGCCGCGCCCGGTGCCGTGGCGCTCTGCGCGGCCACCGCGCGCGCCACCGCCGGCCTGATCACCCAGCGTCAGCTGACGCCGGTGCCGGTCGCCGGTCGGGTGCCGCCGGTGCCGGTCTGGCACGCCGTCGGTCCGGTACGCCCCGGCGCCGACCGGCACGACGGCCCGTTGATCGGTCGACGCCGCGAACTGGCGACCATCCGCGACCAGGTGGGCGCGGCCATCCGAACCCGGACACCACGGTGGATCTCACTGGTCGGCCCCACCGGCAGCGGCCGCAGCCGGCTGCTGCACGAGCTGACCCGTGGGTTGACCACGGTGGACGGATTGTCGGTCCGCTGGTGCGTGGCGCACTGTCAGCCGTACCCCGATCAGGTGTTGGCGCCGGTCGCGCACCTGCTCCGCGGCCTCGCCGGGATCCGGCACAGCGACGGCCCGGCGGCGGTCCACGACCGGCTCGTCGCCGCCCTGACGCCGCTGTTCCCGCCGACCCGGGTGGCCACCGCGGTCCCGGCGCTCCAGCGGATGCTGACCACCCCGGACGGCTCGGCCGCCGCCCTCGCCGGCGCGTCGATCTGCCGCGAGGTCCTGCTGCGGCTGGCCGCCCACCGGCCGCTGATCGTGGCCGTCGACGACCTGGACCGGGCCGCACCCGCGGTGAGCCGTTTCCTGCACGCGCTGTTCGGCGCGGCGACGGAGCGCGGGCTGCCGCTGGCCCTGCTGACCGTGCACCAGCCGCAATGGGCCGACACCCGGCCCGGCCCGGCCCGCCAGATGACGATCGGACCACTGGCCACTGTGCAGTCCGGACGGCTGCTGCGCCACCTGCTCACCCGGGCCGGGCAGCCGGTGGCCCTCGTCGACCGGCTGCTGCCGCTGGTGGGAGGCCGCCCCGGGCACGCGGCGGCGTACGTCACGTCGCTGGTGGACGGCGCCGACCCGGCGGCGCTCCCGCTGCCCGAGGCGGTACGCCGGGCCGTCGGCGCGGAGCTGGACCACCTCGACGGTGAGCGGCGGGCGGTGCTGATGGCCGCCGGCACCCTCGGCGGCCTGATCTCCGCGGCGGCCGTGGACCGGGCACTCGGCTGGACGCCCGGCCGGTCCGCACCCGCGCTCCGCACGCTGGTCGCCGCCGGGCTGCTGCTCCCCCATCACGTCGACGGGTACGCGTTCGCCGCTCCAGCGCTGCGCCAGGTCGCCGCCGAGCGGTTGCCCCGCGCCCTGCGCGCCGTCTTCCAACACCGACTCGCAGGCGCGCCGCACCTCGACACCGTGCACCGGGACGCCAACCCGCCCGCTGGTGCGGTCAACGGCTCGGCGGCGAGGAGTGCCGAGATCGTGCGCCTCGACACCGTCGGCGCTCGGACCGGCCGCCTCGACGCGGTCTTCGCGGCGCTGGCCTCGACCGGGCCGGGCGGTGCCACCGGCCCGACCGCGCCGAGGCGAGGCAGCCCCATCCCGACGAAGGCCACTCGTCCCGCCGCGTCGGGTTCCGACACCAACCGTCCGGCGGGCCCACGCCGGCTCCGAGCCGTCGCCTCGGCGGGCGACGTACCGCCGACGCCGGCGACCCGACCTCCGCGCGGTGCGGGCGGTGACCCATCCCGGGACATCGGACGGGCCGCACCGCCGATCCGATCCGCGCCGACGAGTTCGGCTGGGCACTGGACACCCGCCGATGCCGGGGTGGTGCGGGCAGTACCCCGCCCACCGTTGATCCGCCCACTGGACGGCCTGCCCGCCTCTGCCTGACTCTGGGCATCGGGGCGGTTCAGGACAGGTCAGGACGGTCGTCCGCCGAACTGCCAGTTGTGCACCTCGATGTCGGCGTACCGGTCCACGGTCAGGATGGCGCGCGCCGCGTCCGGGTTAGGCGCCCGGAGCAGCGCGGCGGTGCCGAGCCAGGTGATGCCGTCGTCGGCCAGCAGGGGCCCGTACGCGATCAGCTCGTCCGGGTCGGGCGGCACGGCCAGGTCGCCGGCCGGCCCGGCGCCGAGGCCGAGCACCAGGTAACGGTTGCCGCCGGTCCGGCCGCCGGGGAAGTCCCACATGGTGCGGCCCAACGTGTTGCGCCACCGGCGCAGCAGCACGTCCCGGTACACGCCGGCCTGGTAGTTCGGTTCCTCGAATGCGAATGCCCGCGCGGCGGCCGGGTCGGGCACGTCGACGATGTGCACGCTGCCGGTGGGCGTGTCGCCGACGAAGGTCGGGCCACGGGCGATCATTCCCGCCGCGTACCGGTCCATGTACGACCAGTGCTCGGGCAACAGTTCGTCGCGCAACGTGGCCGAGCCGGGCCGGTCATTGTGGTAACAGAGAAACTCCACGCCGCATTCTCGCCGGGTGCCCCTCGTCGGCGGCGGGCCGGGTGCCGCAGTGGCCCTCCGGTACGGACGCCGAGGCCAGCAGCGCGCGCCTGCCGTGAGCTGGCTGCCGGGTGTCCCGTGGGAGCGGATGAGCCGCCCACCAGCGCGACTAGGATTGGTCCGTCATGCTGCTACGGGTGCTCGGGCCGCTTGAGGTCGAGGTCGACACAGGCGGGCCGGTCGACCTCGGCGGCCCCCGCCAACGCGCCGTGCTCGCACTGCTGCTCGCGGCCCGCGGTGAGGTCGTCTCCGTCGGGCAGATGATCGAGGATCTGTGGCGGGGTGACCCGCCACCCCGGGCGATCGCCTCCCTCCAGGCGTACGTCTCGCATCTGCGCCGCCTCCTGGAGCCGGCCCGCGAGCGACGAACGCCGGCCCGGGTCCTGGTCACCGCGCCACCGGGCTACGCGCTGCGGCTGCCGGCGGACGCCGTCGACGCCGGTCGGTTCGAGACGCTGCTGGCCGAGGCGCGTGCGGTCGGCCCCGTAGACCCGGGCCGGGCACGCCGGTTGCTCAGCGTCGGGCTCGATCTGTGGCGCGGTCGGGCGTACGCCGAATTCGCCGGTGAGCCGTGGGCGCAGCCGGAGGTGCTGCGGCTGGAGGAACTGCGGCTCGGCGCCCGGGAACTGCTGCTCGACGTGACAGTGCGCTGCGGCGACGCGGCCGAGGCGGTGCCGGAGGCGGAGCTGTTGACCCGGCAGGCGCCGCTGCGGGAGGAGAGCTGGCGGCTGCTGGCGCTGGCGTTGTGGCGTACCGGTCGGCAGGGCGACGCGCTCGCCGCGCTGCGCCGGGCCCGGGCGACCCTGGCCGACCAGCTCGGACTGGACCCGGGCCCGGCGTTGGTCGAGGTGGAGTCCGCCATCCTGGGCCAGCGACTCGACCTGCTGCCACCGGTGGCGGCGACAGCGGTACGCGTTCAGCGGCAGGCGTCGGAGGAGGTCTTCGTCGGCCGGGAGGCCGAGCTGGAGGCGCTCCGGCAGACAGCCGCCGAGACGGTGGCGACCGGGCCGCGAGTCGCTCTGCTCAGCGGCGAGGCCGGGGCCGGCAAGACGAGCCTGCTCACCCGGTTTCGGGGCGAGCTCACCGCCCACGGCTGGCTGGTCGCCGTCGGCCGCTGCCCCGAGGTCGAGGGCGCCCCGCCGGCCTGGGCCTGGGTCGAGGCGCTGCGGCAACTCGCCGAGCAGGCACCCCCGGGTGACCGCGCACCGGCGCTCGCCCCGCTGCTCGGTGGGGGCGACGGCGAGCCCGGCGGCGACGTCACCGCCGGCCGGTTCCGGCTGCACCGCGCCGTCGGCGCCTGGTTGGACGCCGCAGCGGCCCGCAGACCGGTCACCGTGATCCTCGACGACCTGCACGCCGCCGACGCGGAGACGTTGCTGCTGTTGCAGAGCGTCACCGAGATGACCACCGGCACCGTCCTGTTCGTCGCGGCGGTGCGTCCCGCCGACAACACCGAGCGGCTCGCCGACACGATGGCCGTCCTGGCCCGCCGGTCACCACAGCGGATCCCGTTGGGCGGTCTGAGCACGTCCGAGGTCGAACGGCTGCTCGGCGCGCTGTCCCGCAGCACCGTCGACCCGGACACGGTCGCCGCGTTGGCCGAGCGGACCGGCGGCAACCCGTTCTACGTCCGGGAGTCGGCGCGACTGCTCGCCGCCGAGGGCACGCTCGTGGCCACCTCCGACGTGCCCGAGGGCGTACGCGACGTGCTGCGCCGACGACTCTCCCGCCTCCCGTCGACGGCCGTCTCGGTGCTGCGTCTCGCCTCGGCCGTGGGGCGGGAGGCCGAGGTGCGAACGCTCGTCGACGCCGCCGGCACCGACGAGGGCACCGTCCTGCGGGCACTGGAAACCGGGTTGGCCGCCGGGTTGCTCACCGAACCGGCGCCCGGGCGGGTGCGGTTCGTGCACGGCTTGGTCTGCGACACCATCTACACCGACCTGCCACAACTGCGCCGCACCCGCCTGCACGCGCGGATCGCCGCCGCCACCCGTCGGCTGCGGCCCGACGACTACCCCGCCCTGGCCCACCAGTACGCCCGCGCCGCGTCGGCCGACACCGCGCCGCTCGCCGTCGACTACGCCATCCGGGCCGCCGAGCTGGCCGAGCGGCGGTACGCGTACGACGCCGCGATCGAGCTGCTCGGCAACGCTGTCGAGGCCGCCGGCACTGTCGCCGGGGACCGCGACGCGCTCCGGGTCGACCTGCTCGGGCGGCTGCTGCGCGCCCAGGCGCGGGCCGGCGCGGTGGCGGCCGCCCGGCAGACCCGCGCTCGGGCGGTCGACGTCGCCGCGGCGTCCGGCCGCGACGACCTGCTGGTCGCGGCGTTCACCGCGTGGACCGTCCCCACCCCGTGGCTGACCCACGAGTACGGCGTGGTGGACGACCGGGTCGTCGAACTGCTCACCCGACTGCTGCGCGCCGACGACCTGGACCCGGTCGCCCGCTGCCGGCTGCTGGAGGCGCTGGCCACGGAGTTGGACGGCGAGTCCGATCCGCGAGGCGTGGCGGCCGGACGGGAGGCGCTGACTCTCTCGCAGCGGCTGGACGACCCCGAGCTGCGCGCTCTCGGGCTGGCCGCGCGGCTGCGCACCATGAGCTACGAGCGGGAGGCGCCGGACCGCCGGGCCTTCGCCCTGGAGCTGCGTGACCTCGCCGACGAGCACGGGCTGGTGACCTACCGCTCGGTCGCCGAGCAGGCGCTGGGCCACTGCGCTGCCGCGCTCAACGAGCCGGACGAACTGCGCCTCAGCGTCGCCCGGCAGGGGCGGCTGGCCGAGACGTACCAGCTGAACGAGGCGCAGACGATCAACCTGTGCTCGTTGGGCGCCCTCGCGCACATCGCCGGCGACTTCGACGCGGCGCGGCGGCACTACGACCAGGTCGCCGTGCAGATGCGGCGGCAGGGTTCGCTGCACGCCGAGGCCTTCCACTACTTCTCGACCGGCACCCTGCTGATCAGCCAGGGGCGGTTCGGTGAGCACCTGGAGGCGACGCGGCGGGTACGGGGGTCGTTGGGCCCGATCGTGGACGACCTGCTGGCGCTGGCGCTGATCGGGAGCGGACGCCTGGACGAGGCGCGGGCCATGCCGATCGGGCGGCACACCTACCGCCCGGACTATTTCGAGTCGGCGCTGCTCAGCGTGCGCGGGATGGTCGTCGTGGCGCTGGGTCGACGGGACCTGGCCCACCCCGTGATCGACGCGCTGCTCCCGGTACGCGACCAACTGGCCGGTTTCTCCACCACAGCGGCGGTGGTGCGGCCGGTCGCGCTGACCCTCGGTGAGCTGTTCCGGCTGGTGGGCCGCACCGAGGAGGCGACCCTGCACTTCACTCTCGCCGCGCGGGTCGCCCGCCGGTGGGAGTCGCCGCACTGGCTGGCCGAGGCGACGGCGGCGATGGTCCGCTGACCGTCAGGGTTGGTGGATTCCAAGCCGGTTCCAAGTGGCACCGAGCATGATCAACAGATCTGTGCCAGTTGATCCCTCGGAAAGGTCACCGTTGAACCAGAACCACCGCGAAGCCATGGCCGACGTACGCGACATGTACATGGCGCACTCGGCGCTCCGTCGCGAGTTCAGCCTGCTGCCGCAGCTCGTCCGCGACGTCACCCCGGGCGACGCCACGCGCGCGGAGGTCGTCGGCGCCCACGCCGAGATGCTCTGCCACATCCTGCACCTGCACCACGAGGGCGAGGACCTGCTGCTCTGGCCCCTGCTGCTGGAGCGCGGCGGCGCGGAGGCCGCGGCGATCGTGCCCACCATGGAGGCGCAGCACCACGCCATCGAGGACGCCCACGCGGCGGTGGTCGGCCTCCTCCCCCAGTGGCGCCGCACCGCCCGCGGCGGTGAGCACCTCGCGGACGCCCTGGAGCAGCTACGCGCCGCGCTGATCGAGCACATGGCCCTGGAGGAGAGCGAGATCCTGCCGCTGGCGCAACGGCACGTCACCGCCCGGGAGTGGATGCAGCTCGGCGAGCACGGCATGAGCAAGTCCCCGAAGAAGCAGCTCCCGCTGGCCTTCGGCATTGCCATGTACGAGGGCGACCCGGAGGTGGTCAAGGCCGTGCTGGCGCACGCTCCGCTGCCGGCCCGGCTACTCATGCCGATCATCGCGCCCCGGCTGTTCGCCAGTCACGCCAAGCGGGTGCACGGCACCGCCACGCCCCCGCGCATCGGCGCCAGCGTCCGCTGAGCGAGGTCGGCGAAACTCCGCCTCACCCCTGCACATGATCGATCCGGTGACCCGGCCGGCCGGGATCCCAGCCGGCCGGGTCGCCGGGACTGCTAGCCCACTTGGCTGCCTCTGGATACCGACGCCGGCGGTGCCAACCGCGCCACGGGCGGGAGCGGCGAGATGTCCGGAGAGGCTTGGAACGCCGAGATGGCGAGCGCGGCGAAGCGCCGCGAGGCGCTGACCTGAGTAGTCGGTGAGGTCGCGTGGATACCGCTGTTGGCCATGAGCACGAGGATGACGTCGTCCAGGACGAAGTCGGGGCGGAGGCGACCGGCGTCCTTGGCGCGGCGGGCCAGCTCGTCGATCGCTCTGAGCGCGTATTCACGGCGCGCCTCGAAATCAACTGCTTTGGGAAAGGTCGATATGAGAGCTGCGGTAAAGCCTCGGTCGCGTGCGTGCAGTTCACACATTTTCTCGATCACGAGACAGAAACCGCGCCATGGATCCGAATCGGCAAGGCCCTCGTCGACAACGCCGCGACACGCGTACATCTGTTCTGTGAATGCCTCGGTGACCAGCATCTCCTTGGTCGGAAATCGGCGGTACAGGGTGGCGGGTGCGACCCCGGCCCGCCGGGCAACCTCCCGCATCGGCACGTCCAGGCCGTCAACGGCGAAGACCGCGCGGGCGGCGTCGAGGATGCGCTCGCGGTTGTCCAGGGCGTCGGAGCGAAGAGCGTGAGGCAAACGATCGGTCACGGCTCTCACTTTAGCGAGGCGGACAGCGGCGTGCGTTAGCGTCCGTCTGCATGAGGGCTTTGCAATTTTCGAAGTACGGTCCCGCGAGTGTCCTTGAGGTCTCGGAGGCACCGGAACCCCATGCCGGACCCGGCCAGATACGGGTGGCGGTTCGGGCGTCGGGTGTCAATCCGGCCGACACCTACGTTCGCGCCGGCCGATTCCAGGAGTGGATTCCGCTCCGCCTGCCGCACGTGCCCGGTGTCGACGCTGCCGGCGTGGTGGACGAGGTCGGTGACGGGGTGACCACGGCTCGGGTAGGCGACGAGGTTTTCGGGATCACGGACTACGCCCAGATGGGCGGAGCGAACGCCGAACACGCCGTCCTGGCCGCGTGGGCACGGAAGCCGGCCGCCCTGACCTGGGAGCAGGCCGGCGGCGCGGCGGGCAACATCGAGACGGCCACCCGAGTGCTCGACCTGCTGGGCGTCAAGGACGGCACCACGCTGTTGATCGAGGGCGCGGCCGGCGGGGTCGGTACGACCGCGATCCAGCTCGCTGTCGCTCGCGGCGCGGCCGTCATCGGCACGGCCAGCGACCGCAATCACGAGTTCGTCGCCTCGCTCGGGGCGATCCCGACCACCTACGGCCCCGGGCTGGCCGAGCGTGTCCACACTCTGGTGCCCGGCGGGGTGGATGTCGTACTCGACTGTGCCGGCTCCGGTTCGCTGCCAGACCTGGTCGGCTTGGTCGCGAGCCCGGACCGGGTGGTGAGCATCGCCGACATCAACGCCGCTGCCTACGGTGTGCACCTGTCGCGCGGCTCTGGCCCCGGCGCGGACACACCGGCACTCGACGGAATCGCCGCCGCCGGCGAACTCGCCGAGCGGGGTCGTTTCACAGTGCCGGTCGCGGCCATGTTCTCGCTGGAAGAGGCGGCCGCCGCCCACGAGCTGAGTGAATCCCGCCATGCGCGAGGCAAGATCGTGCTGAAGCCGTAGGTGCTCCGCAACCTCTGTCCACCTGACCCGAGCACGCGCGGCCGAGCATCCGGTGTGGTGGGCGAGCGCCACGCGAGCGTGGTCCGCGGGACGGGTGCTCAGCGGGCGGCCAGGAAGGCCAGCACGCGCGGCCAGACCGCCGCGGTGGCGTCCGGGGAGTACTCGGCCAGGTCCGGGTCGGTGAACAGGTGACCCACGCCGGGATAGCGGAAGACCGCCAGGTCGGCACCGGCGTCGGTCATGCCCTGCTGCCACTCGTCGACCTCGTCCGGCGCGTCGTACGGGTCGGGGTCGGCGAGGTGCAGGTGCATCGGCAACCCGGGTCGGACCGCGTCCGGGTCGCCGCCAGTGCCGTGCAGCAGGAGCAGACCGGCGGCGGCGGGGCGTTCGGCCAGCAGCGCCCCGGCCACCCCGGCGCCCATCGAGAAGCCGGCGAGCACAGTCTCCGGTGGCAGGTCACGCAGCGCGGCCCGGGCCCGGTCCAGAACCACCTCGTGGCCGATCTTGTCGAGCAGCGCGAAGCCGTCCTCGACGGTGTCGGCTGCCGGGACGCCGTACAGGTCGGGGGTGCTGACCTGGTGCCCGGCGGCGTGCAACCGGTCGGCGGCGGCGCGCACGGCGGGTCGCAGCCCGTACACGGAGTGGAACAGCACGACGTGTCGCATCCGGTCATCCTGCCGCAGCCGACCGGCCGTCCGGTGTGGGCACGCGGAGGGGGACCATGATCGTGGTCGAGTCATCGGGTAGCCACCCGGGGCTGACGGTGGCGAACGGTGCGCCGGATGGCGACATCGGTGGCCGACTGAGCTGCTCTACGGGGAGGAAACGGTCGGAGGCAGGTCGTCGTCTCGGCCGGTCTGAGGTAGCCCAGCCGAAGCGGCGATGGCGTTGACTGCCTCGTTCAGTCCGGTGGTCTCGGGTAGGACGAGTTCGTCGGGCCAGCCCAGGACGTCGTGGGCGGCGTACCAGCCGCTCATGTGCTCGGCGGTGAACTCACTGACCTGCGGGCGGGTGAGGTGCCGGCGCAGGGTCTCGGCCAGGGACACGTCGAGGTAGCAGAACAGGGACCGGCCGCGGTGGTCGTCCCGCAGGGAGGTCAGCACGCTGCGGTAGCGGCTGCTGTGCATGATGCCCTCCAGCACCACGTGGTAGCCGTGGTCGAGGGCGATCCGAACGGTCTGCGCGATCAACGCCGGTGCCGCCCCGCCGGGCTTGTCCCGCTCGCGCAGCAGGATGCGGCGCAGGTAGTCCTGCTCGACGAGGGCGCAGCCCCGGCCGTGCCGGCGTCGTAGCTCGCGGGCGATGCTGCTCTTGCCGGAGCCGGAGTTGCCCCGGACGCAGACGAGGATCGTGTCCGGGCTGCCAGCGGGTTCAGCTAGCACGCTGCGCCCTCGACGAGGGCTTCGGTGAGGCCGCCGGCCAGGTCCGTCGTGTGTCGAGGTCGTCCGGTTCGAGGACCGGCAGCAGGACCTTCACGTCGCCGATCGTGGTGGTGCGCAGGTGTCCTCAACCTGTGTGGGCGCGGGGTGGGCACGCCATCCCTGCGGTCCGTCGTCACGACGTCACCCGCGAATCAAGAGTCAGACCAGTGCCGCCAGCCGCGCGACCAGGGCCGTCGGTGGCGGCATCGCGGCGATCTCGCGGCTGACCTGCGTGGCAGCGGTCCGCAGGCGCTCGTCGGTGAGCAGCTGGGTCAGTGCCCGCGCGGTGATGTCCCGGGGACGCAGCGCCAGGCCGGCGCCGCGGCGGGCCACCAGCTCGGCGTTGTGCCGCCGGTCCCCCGGACCCGTGGTGGCCAGTTGGGGCCGGCCTGCGGCGAGGGCGCCGAAGGCGCTGCCCGCACCACCGTGGTGCACCAGTGCCGCGCTCGCCGGCAACGCCTCGTCGAGCGGAATCCAGCCGACCACCCGTACGTTGCCGGGCACCGAGCGGGCCGAGCGTTCGTCGGGGCGGACCAGCACGATCTCGGCGTCCACCTGGGCGGCGGCGGCCACCACGGCGGGCATCGGCCCCCGGTCGCCGGGGCCGGTGAGGGTGCTGCGGGTGACCAGGATCCGGGGGCGCTCACCCGGCTCACGCAGCCAGGCTGGCAGTTCCCCGCCGCCGACATAGGACGTGTAGCGCATCGGCCAGCCGCCCTGCGTGGCGACGCTGGGTGGGGCCACGGCGAGGGCGGCGGCCGGCGCGGGCAGCTCGGTGAGGCCGTGGCGGCGCAGTGCGGCGCCGAGTCGGGCGACTGTGGCGCGGACCAGGTCCCGGCCGTCGAAGAGGGCGTTCTCCTGGCGTACGGCCGGCACGTCGAGCCGCGCGGCGGCCACCGCGCCGGCGACCGCGAACGGCTCGTACAGCACCAGATCCGGCCGCCACCGGGTGGCCAGCGCTACCACCGGGTCGACGAGCTGGTCGTTGAGCGCGCCGAACAGCAGGCCGGCGCCCCGGGTGCCGGCGGTGCCGGCCATTTCCGCCCGTGCGATCAGCGGATGGCGGGGGAAGACCCGCAGCGCGATCCGGCCGAATTCGAAGCCCGGCGCGATGTCGTGCACCGGCAGACCAGCGTCGGCGGCGGCCAGGGCTCCGCCGCCGGTGGCCACCAGCACGTCGTGGCCGGCGTCGCGGAGCGCGACAGCGAGCGGCACCAACGGGAAGACGTGCCCGACGAGCGGGGCGGAGACCACCAGCACGCGCATGGGCACGATCCTATGTCGACCACTGCCACTGCCGAGGACCCGGAACGTCGGCAGCGACTAGCCGGACGGTCGCTGGTCGACGATGCGGCGCATCTTGCCCATCGACCGCTCCACGGTGTCGGGGGCCAGGACGTCGACCGCCACGCTCACGCCGATGGTGTTCTTCACCAACTGGACCAGCGCGTCGCCGGCCCGGTCGGCGGCGTCTACGTCGATGTCGGCCCGCCGCTCCACCCGCACCGTCAGGGTGTCCAGCCGACCGCGCCGGTCGAGGACGCACTGGAAGTGCGGTGACAGCTGCGGGGTGCGCAGGATCAGCTCCTCGATCTGGGTGGGGAAGATGTTCACCCCCCGCAGGATCATCATGTCGTCGGTGCGGCCGGTGATCTTCTCGATCCGGCGCATCGGGCGGGCGGTGCCGGGCAGCAGGCGGGTCAGGTCGCGGGTGCGGTAGCGCACAACCGGCATCGCCTCCTTGGTCAGGGAGGTCAACACCAGCTCACCCCGCTCGCCGTCGGGCAGCACCGCCCCGGTGACCGGGTCGATGATCTCCGGGTAGAAGTGGTCCTCCCAGAGGTGCAGCCCGTCCTTGGTCTCGACGCACTCGGTCGCCACGCCGGGGCCCATCACCTCGGACAGCCCGTAGATGTCGACGGCGTGGATGTCCAATTGCTGCTCGATCTCGCGGCGCATGTCCTCGGTCCACGGCTCGGCCCCGAAGATGCCCACCCGCAGTGAGGTGGCGCGTGGGTCGATGCCCTGGCGGCGCATCTCGTCGACGATGGCCAGTAGGTAGCTGGGCGTGACCATGATGACCTCGGGCTCGAAGTCGCGGATCAACATCACCTGACGCTCGGTCATGCCCCCGGAGACCGGGATGACAGTGCAGCCCAGCTCCTCGGCCCCGTAGTGCGCGCCCAGGCCGCCGGTGAAGAGCCCGTAGCCGTACGCGACGTGCACCCGGTCGCCGGGGCGGCCACCGGAGGCGCGGATCGAGCGGGCCATCAGTCGCGCCCAGGTGCGCAGGTCGTCGCGGGTGTAGCCGACCACCGTCGGCCGGCCGGTGGTGCCGGAGGAGGCGTGCAGGCGGGCCACCCGCTCCCGGGGTACGGCGAACATGCCGAATGGGTAGTTCTCCCGCAGCTCCGCCTTGCCAGTGAACGGGAAGCGCGCCAGGTCGTCGAGATCCCGGCAGTCGTCGGGGTGCACCCCGGCCGCGTCGAACGCCTGCCGGTAGTGCGGCACGTTGTCGTACGCGTGCCGCAGCGACCAGCGCAGTCGGTCGCGTTGCAGGGCGCGCAGCTCGTCGATGCCGGCGCGCTCGATCGGCTCCAGCTCCTCGGGACGAGGGGTGCGGTCCTGCATCGGCTGCCTCCTTGGCGCGGCGGTCCCGGTGGGGCTGCGGGTACCGTACGCCCGCTGTCGCCGGGCCCGGCGGGGCGGTCAGCGGGTGGCCGGCAGCCGGTGCAGGGCGTCGACCAGCGGCGCCAGCTCGGGGGTGGCCTCCGCCTGGGCGAGCGCGTCAGCGAGCACCCGGTCGTGGGTCGGTCGGGTCTGGGCGAGCAGCTCGGAGCCGGCCGGGGTCAGCTCGGTGTAGATGCCGCGCCGGTCGTCGGCGCAGAGGATGCGGGTGAGCAGCCCTCGCTGTTCGAGGCGGGTGACCAGCCGGGTGGTGGCGCTGCCGGAGAGCGCGGCGGCGCGGGCGAGCTGGCTCATCCGCATGTGCCAGCCGTCCTGGCGGGAAAGCGCGTCGAGCACCGTGTATTCGACGACGGAGAGGTCGTGGCCGGCCTGTAGGGCCCGCTCCAGGGATGCCTCGATCAGCCCGTGCAGGGCGGCGAGGGTGCGCCAGCCCTGCGCGCGGATCTCGACCGCGTCGTCGGCGATGCCCATGCCGGCCCTCCTCGGTGTGATCTGAACGGACCCCAGGTTACCACGCTTGCGCCGATATGAAGCGCGTGCAAGTATTTCGTTGCCGGCGCGCGTAGTTGCACGCGCCGCATATCTGACCCCTCCCGATGGGAAGACCATGTCCGTACGCCCACAGTCCCTGCCGCCCGGCCTGATCGCGCTGGCCATCGGCGCCTTCGGCATCGGGCTCACCGAGTTCGTGATCATGGGGCTGCTGCCCGAGGTGGCCGCCGACTTCGCGGTCACCGAGCCGGTGGCCGGCTGGTTGATCTCCGGCTACGCGCTCAGCGTGGCCGTCGGCGGCGTCGCTCTCACCGCGGCGGTCACCCGCCTACCGCGCAAACCCGTGCTGCTCGGCCTGATGGTGCTGTTCATCATCGGCAACCTGCTCTCCGCCATCGCCGGCGACTACGCCGTGATGATGGCCGGCCGGATCGTCGCCGCGCTCTGCCACGGCGCGTTCTTCGGCATCGGCGCCGTCGTCGCCGCCGGCCTGGTCGCACCGGCCCGACGGGCGGGCGCCATCGCCATGATGTTCGCCGGCCTGACCATCGCCAACGTGCTCGGCGTGCCGTTCGGCACCTTCCTCGGGCAGCACTTCGGCTGGCGGTCGACGTTCTGGGCGATCACCGCCATCGGGGTGGTCGCCCTGATCGGGTTGGCCCTGCTCATCCCGGCGGCCGACACCGCCAACGCCGACCGCCCGGCCGGAGGGCTGCGCGGCGAGTTGCGGGCCTTCACCCACCCGCAGGTCTGGCTCTCCCTGGTGATCACCGTCCTGGGCTTCGGTGGGATGTTCGGCGCGTTCACCTACATCGCCTACACGTTGACCGAGGTCAGCGGCTTCGCCACCAGCACCGTGCCGTGGCTGCTCGTCCTCTTCGGCGTGGGGCTCTTCGCGGGCAACCTGCTCGGCGGCCGGGCGGCCGACAGGTCACTGTCGCGCACGCTGGTCACCGTCCTGGCGGTGCTTACAGTGGTGCTCGTCGGCTTCGCGCTGACCGCCACGAATCCGGTGCTGACCATCGTCGCGCTGGTGCTGATGGGCGGTTTCGGCTTCGCCACAGTGCCGCCGCTGCAAATGCGGATCATGCGGTACGCCCACCAGGCGCCGACCCTGGCGTCCGGGGCGAACATCGCCGCGTTCAACCTCGGCAACGCGTTGGGCGCCTGGATCGGTGGGGTGACCATCGCCGCCGGACTCGGCTACACCTCGCCGATCTGGGCCGGCGCCGCACTCACCCTCATCGGTCTGGGCGTGCTCCTCGGCGCGCTACGGCTGGCCCGCCGCGACGAGCCGTCCCGGGCCGACGCGAGCCTGGTGGACGCCCCGGTCTGACCTCGCCGGAAAGACGACGCCGGGCCGGGCGGATGCCCGACCCGGCGTCGCTCTGATCATCGCCCTGCCATCTTCTCGCAATTGCAAAACATGTGCAACAAGGTCTGGACAACGCGCTCGTGCCGTAACTAGCCTGATCGTCATGAGTCCTTACATCGTGGATCCCTGGGCCTGGCAGGAGAGCTGGGACCGCCAGCAGGAGGCCTACCTCCCGGACCGGGAACACCGGTTCACCGCCATGCTCGACACCGTCGACGCGGTCCTCGACGGCCGGCCGCCGCGCGTGCTCGACCTGGCCGGCGGCACCGGCAGCATCTCGCTGCGGACGCTGGCGCGTTTCCCCGCCGCCGAGACGACAGTGGTCGACCTCGACCCGGCGCTGCTCGCCATCGCCGGCGCCTCACTGGCCGAGCGGGCCACCATCATCACGGCCGACCTCGGCACCCCCGAGTGGCGCTCCACGCTCCCCCACCAGGAGTACGACGCCGTGCTCACCGCCACCGCCCTGCACTGGCTGCCGGCCGACCGGCTCGGGCAGCTCTACGCCGAACTGCGCGACGTGCTGCGACCGGGCGGGGTCTTCGTCAACGCCGACCACATGCCCGACGACACCCTGCCGGAGCTGACCAAGCGGCTGATGGACCGGGCCCGGGACCGGCGCAACGCCCGGTACGCCGCCGGCTCGATGCTGTCCTGGTCGGACTGGTGGGAGCGGGCCGGCGCCGACCCGGCGCTCGCCCCGTTGGTCGCCCAACGACACGAGATCTACCCAACCGGGCACAGCCCCGAGTGGAACCCACCGGTCTCCTGGCACCTCGCCGCGCTCACCGCGGCGGGCTTCAGCGAGGTCGGCACGGTCTGGCGAGGCGGCCCGGACGCCGTTGTCGCGGCAGTGCGCTGACGCCACCCTCGTCAGCAGCGCGCTGACGCCGCCCTCACCGGGAGGTGACCGACGTCGCCGTCGCCGGCACTAGGCTGAGGAGCCGTGCCAGAGCCGTTCGAGCCGCGTACCGACCCCGACGTCGACCTGCGCGTCCCCGCCGACCGCCGCGAGCTGACCGCGCGCCCCGCGACGGTCCTCGCCGCGATCGCGGCCGGCGGGGTGCTCGGCGCGCTGGCCCGGGCCGGCCTGCAACACGCCGTTCCGCACCCACCGGCCGGCTTCGGTTGGGCCACGTTCACCATCAACACGTCCGGCTGTCTCCTGATCGGCGTGCTGATGGCGGTGCTCGGGCACCTCGACGGCGGGCCCCCGTTGGCTCGCCCGTTCCTCGGGGTCGGGGTGCTCGGTGGTTTCACCACCTTCTCCACCTACGCGGTCGACGTCCAGCAGGCGATCGTCGCGGGCGCGCCGGGCACCGCGCTGGCGTACCTCGCCGCGACGGTGCTCGGGGCGCTCGTCGCGGTCGCCGTGGGCGACGCCGTCACCGCCGGGCTGCTGCGTCTGGTGACCCGATGACAGTGCTGCTCATCGCCCTGGGCGCGGCCGTCGGTGCGCCGTTGCGCTACCTCACCGACCGGGCCGTGCAGTCCCGGCACGGCTCGGCGTTCCCTTGGGGAACACTGCTCGTCAACGTGTCCGGGTCGTTGCTGCTCGGCGTCCTGGTCGGGTGGCCGGCCAGCCCGTCCGTCAGCGCGTTGCTCGGCACCGGGTTCTGCGGCGCGCTGACCACCTACTCCACCTTCAGCTACGAGACGCTGCGGCTGACCACTGGCGGTCATCGGCTCCTCGCGCTGGTCAACGTGCTCGGCAGCGTGGCCGCCGGGCTCGCCGCGGCCACCGCCGGCTACGCGGTGGCCCGCGCCCTGATCGGCTGACCGCACACCAGCCGCAGCGCGCCCGTCTCCATCCCCAGCGAACGCCTCACCAGCGACGATCCACCACACACCGAGGGTATATACGCGAGGTATACCCTCGGTGTAGTCTGCTGGCATGAGCGTGCCACTGACCCTCCTCGGACTCCTCGAACGCGAGCCCAGCCACGGTTACGACCTGAAGCGCGACTACGACGCCTTCTTCGGCCGGGGCAAGCCACTGCCGTTCGGCCAGGTCTACTCCACCCTGAGCCGACTGGCCCGCGACGGCAAGGTGGTGATCAGCGACGTCGCCCCGGGCTCCGGCCCCGACCGCAAGCGCTACATCATCACCGACGTCGGCGCGACCGAGGTCGAGCAGTGGCTGACCCAACCGGTCGACCCGGAACCGCACCTGCAGACGGTGCTCTTCGCCAAGGTCGTGCTCGCGCTGATGCTGGACCGCCCGGCCGCCGAATACCTCGACACCCAGCGCAGCGCGCACCTGCACCGGATGCGCGAGCTGACCGAGATCAAGCGCGCCGGCAGCCTGGTCGACGCGCTGCTCGCCGACCACGGCCTCTACCACCTGGAGGCCGACCTCCGATGGATCGAGATGACCGACGCCCGCCTGGACGCCCTGCGGAAAGAGGTACGGCCGTGAGCGTCGTGATCGAAGCGCGCGACGTCGAGTTCTCCTTCGGTCAGACCCCCGCCCTGCGCGGCGCCAGCGTCGCCGTGGAGGCGGGCGAGATCCTCGCCGTCATGGGCCCCAGCGGTTCGGGCAAGTCCACCCTGCTGCACTGCCTGGCCGGCATCCTGGTGCCCGACTCCGGCGAGATCCTCTTCGACGGGGCCCGGGTGCACGCCATGGCCGAGACCGAGCGCAGCAGCCTGCGCCGGGACCGGTTCGGCTTCGTGTTCCAGTTCGGTCAACTCGTCCCCGAGCTGACCGCTGTGGAGAACGTCGCGCTGCCGCTGCTGCTCAGCGGCGTACACCGCAAGCAGGCGCTGCCCAGGGCGCGAGCCTGGTTCGCGCGCCTCGGGCTGGACGGCCTGGAGCAGCGGCGCTCGGGTGAGCTCTCCGGCGGGCAGGCGCAACGGGTCGCCCTGGCTCGCGGCCTGGTCGCCGAGCCGCAGGTGCTCTTCGCCGACGAGCCGACCGGCGCGCTCGACTCGCTCACCGGCGAGCAGGTGATGGACCTGCTGGTCGGGGCCGCCCGCGAGCAGGGCACCACCGTCATCCTGGTCACCCACGAGCCGAGGATCGCGGCGTACGCCGACCGCGAGGTCATGGTCCGCGACGGGCGCGTGAACGCGCCGGACCGGATCGCCTCGTGATCCGCTTCGGGCTCCGCCTCGCCGTGGCCGGCGGCCGTGAGGCGCTCACCCGCCTGATCGTCATCGCCGCCGCCGTCGCGGTCGGCAGCGGTCTGCTGCTGACCACTCTCGCCGGGGTCAACGCGGTCAACTCCCAGCTCACCCGGTACGCGTCGGTCTATCCCAACGCCTCGACGGGCGGCGACGCCGATCCCCTGTGGTGGTCGACGCGCGAGGACTACTTCCACGGCAAGCAGATCATTCGGATCGACGTCGCGGCCACCGGGCCGAGCGCCCCCACTCCGACCGGCATCCCGAGCACGCCCGGCCCCGGGGAGTACTACGCCTCCCCCGCCCTGCGCGACCTGCTGGCCGCTCACCCGGCCGACGAACTCGGCGAGCGCTATCCGGGGCGCGCCGTCGGCACCGTCGGCCCGGCCGCACTTACCTCACCGGACACCCTGCTCGTCATCATGGGTCGCACCCCCGACGAAGTGGCCGCGCTGCCCGCCGCCACGAAGCTCACCCGCGTCGGCGACACCCCCGCGCTCCCCGAGACAACGATGAACCTCATCCTGGGCGTGATCGCCGGCGGGCTGCTGTTCCCGTTGCTGATCTTCGTCGGCACCGCCACCCGGCTCAGCGCGGCCCGCCGGGAGCAGCGCTTCGCCGCGATGCGCCTGGTCGGCGCCACCCCGAGGCAGATCTCGGTGGTCGCGGCGGTGGAGGCGACTACCGCTGCCGTCGTCGGCACCGCCGTCGGCTTCGGCCTGTTCTACGCCTTCCGCGGCCCGATGGCTGGCATCCCGTTCACGGGCATGCCGTTCTTCCCCAGCGACATGTCGCTGGGCCTGCTGGACGTCCTGCTCGTGGCGCTCGGCGTCCCGGCCGGCGCGGCCGTGGCGGCCCAGGTCTCGTTGCGCCGGGTCCGGATCTCGCCGCTGGGCGTCACCCGGCGGGTCACACCCCGGGCGCCGCGCGCGTACCGGCTGATTCCGATGGTGCTCGGCGTCGCCGTGCTGCTCTTCGCCATCGGCTTCCGGCCCGAGACGTCCGACGGCCAGGCCGCGGTGTTCCTGCCCGGACTGCTGCTCATCATGGCCGGCCTGGTCTTCGCCGGCCCGTGGCTGACGATGGTCGGCGCCCGGGTGATGGCCCGGTACGCCAACCGCCCGGCCACGCTCATCGCCGCGCGTCGCCTCGCTGACAACCCGAAGGCCGGCTTCCGGGCGATCAGCGGCATCATGCTCGCGCTCTTCGTCACGAGCGTGTCCGTCGGCGTGATCACCACGATCGTCGCCAACCGCGGCCCGGCACCGGTCGGCTCGACCGAGGCGGGACAGGTGTCGCTCTACCTTCCTGAGGATGCACCGGCGACGCCTGACTCGCTCTTCACCGACCTACGCTCGATGACCGGCGTGCGGTCGGCCTTCGCGGTGCGCGAGAACCCGGACTGGATGAGCGCCAGCGAGCCCGGCCTGATCGCGTGCGCCGAGATCCCGAGCGCGTACGGCCGGTGCGCCGAGGGCGCCACCGTTGCCGAGGTAGCGACGGGTCTCATCCCCTTCCGGGAGTCGGCGTCGTCCACCAGGGTCTGGCCCGCCGCATCGGTTCCACTCGGCGAACTCCAACAGCTGCCGGTGATGTCGATCGTCGTCGACACGGACGGTTCCGCCGCCACCATCGAGCGCTCGCGGACCGTGCTCGAGACCGCCCTGCCGGCCTTCCGGGTGGCGCCGAACGTGCCCGGTGACTTCGAGTCGGAGTTCGCCAACACGCTGCGCGGCTGGGAACAACTGGCAAACGTCATCATCATCGCCAGCCTCGCGCTCGGTGGGTGCAGCCTCGCGGTCAGCGTCATCGGCGGTCTCACCGAACGCCGACGCCCGTTCAGCCTGCTGCGCCTCAGCGGCGCTCCGGTGCGGGTCCTGCGCCGGGTGGTGGCGTTGGAGAGCGCCGTGCCGATGCTCGCCGTCGCCGCCGTCGCCATCGGCATGGGCCTCCTCGCCGCCCACCTGTTCCTGCGGGCACAGATGGGCTACACCCTCGTCGCGCCGGAGCCGGGCTTCTACGTGATCGTCGTGGTCGGGTTGGCAGCCTGCCTCGGCGTCATCGCCTCCACCCTGCCGCTGCTGGAACGCATCACCGGGCCGGAGACCGCCCGCAGCGAGTGATCGTCAGGCCGTCGGCCCGGTGGTGGTGAGAACCACCACCGGGCCGAGGACGAAGACAGCGGGTGGGCCGATGCCCTCCCGGGCGGCGACGGCGCCGATCTCGTCGAGCCGGGCGGGCACCGATCGTTGGTCGGGCAGCCCGGCGTCCTGCACGGCCAGCACGGGGGTCTCCGGGGCGCGACCGTGCTCGATCAGTACGTTCGCGATCTTGGCGATGGTGTCGACCGCCATCAGCAGCACGACGGTGCCTCGGGCTCGGGCCAGCGAGGCCCAGTCGACGAGCGAGTCGGGGTGCCCGGGCGGCAGGTGCCCCGACACGACAGTGACGTCGTGCGCCACGCCCCGATGCGTCACCGGCACGCCCGCGAGAGCCGGAGCGGCGAGCGCGCTGCTCACCCCGGGCACCACAGTCACCGGCACCCCGGCCGCCGCGCAGGCCTGCACCTCCTCGTGGCCGCGCCCGAAGACGTACGGGTCACCACCCTTGAGCCGGACCACCCGGCGACCGGCACTGGCGTGCGACACCAGTGCCTCGTTGATCGCCTCCTGGGCCATCGACGGACCACGGGGCACCTTCGCCGCGTCGACCACCAGCACGTCGGGGCGCAGCCCCGCGAGCAACCCCTGCGGGGCGAGTCGGTCGACCACCACGACGTCCGCCGCGTCGAGCAGCGCCTTCCCGCGTACCGTGATCAGGTCGTCGGGCCCCGGCCCGCCGCCGACCACGGCGACCGAGCCGTGGTCGTGCCCGTGGTCGTGGTGGTCGTGCCCGTGGTCGTGGTGGTCGTGCCCGTGATCGTGATGGTGGCCGACCGGGTCGTCGGGGTGGTCGTGCGGGCGTTGCGGGCGACCCACCTTGTCCGCGAAGCCGGGCATCAACACCCGGTAGGCGCAGGTGTCGCAGTTCATCCGGATGTCCCCGCCCAACGCCTCGGCGTACCGCTCCCCGACGAGGTCGGCGAGGGCGTCACAGTCGCCGATCACCTCGGCGACGCGGACGTCCAGGTCGGGGTGGGCGGCGGCGAACTCCGCTGACTGGGCGACGATCCGGTCCGGCAGCACCCCGGCGAACAGGAAGTAGGGAGCCACCACGATCCGCCGCGCGCCGAGGCGGCGCAGGCGCTCCAGCACGGCCGGCACCGACGGCTGCGCCAGGGAGATGAACCCCGGCTCCACGCCCGCGTAGCCGCGTCCCTCCCAGAGCAGGCGGGCGACCTTGGCGACCTCGGCGTTGGCGTCCGGGTCGGTGGACCCCCGACCGATCAACGCCACCCACGTGTCGGCCCGGCCGGCGCCGGCCAGCTCCGTGTCGGCCCGGCCGGCGCCGGACAGCTCCGTGTCGGCCCGGCCGGCGCCGGACAGCTCCGTGTCGGCCCGGCCGGCGCCGGACAGTGCGGCGTCGATGCGCTGTTCGAGGGCTTCGTGCAGCAGCGGGTGGGGGCCGAGCGGGCGGCCGTAGCGGTAACTCAGCCCGCTGTGGCGCTGCTGCTCCCGGGCCATCGCGGCGGGGATGTCGCCCTTGCCGTGACCGGCGCCGGTGAGCACCAGCGGCAGCGCCACCAGCGCCCGGTGCCCCCGGGCGACGAGCGCGCCGACCGCGTCGGTCAGCGGCGGGCGGGACAGCTCGATGAAGCCGCCCTCGACGTCGCCGATGTCGCCGCGACCGCGGACCCGCTCGACGAGAGCGGCGAACTGCTCGACCCCGGCCGCGCTGCGCGTGCCGTGCCCGACGATGACCAATCCGGTCATGACTTCTCCTCGACGTAGAGCAGGGCGTTGAGGGCGGCGGCGGCGACCGCCGAGCCACCCTTCTCCCCCACGTTGGACACGGCGGGCAGGCCGCTGGCCCGCAGCGCCGCCTTCGACTCGGCGGCGCCCACGAAGCCGACCGGCAGGCCGACGACGAGCGCCGGCGCGGCGTCCACTGTGAGCAGTTCGACGAGCGCCGTGGGCGCGCAGCCGACCACCCAGACCGCTCCGGTCCCGACCCGCTCCACTGCGATCCGGACGGCCGCCGCCGAGCGGGTGATGCCGGCCGAGCGGCCCAGCGCGGCGGCGGCCGGCTCGGCGACCGGGCAGACCAGTTCCAGGCCGGCGCGGGTGATTCCGGCGGCGACCATCGCCACGTCGGTGACCACTGGCGCCCCGGCGCGCAGCGCCGCCAGCCCCGCTTCCAGGGCGGCCTCGTCGCACACCAGCTCGTCGACGTACGCGAGGTCGGCGCTGGCGTGCACCACCCGCTCGGTCACCGCGCGGCTCAGCGGCGGCAGGTGCGACAGGTCGACGCGCTCGCGCAGGATGCGGTACGACTCGGCCTCGATGGGGTGCACCACCCGGCTCATCGGGCTCCTTCACAACGGTCGGGCTCGACGACGCGGATCGCGTCGACCGGGCAGATCTCCAGGCACTCCAGGCAGCCGGTGCACAGGTCGGCGCGGACCGTGAGGCCGCCGGCGACCGGGCGGATCGCGTGCGTGGGGCAGGTGAGCA
Organism: Micromonospora hortensis; assembly: GCF_022230935.1. NCBI lineage: Bacteria > Bacillati > Actinomycetota > Actinomycetes > Micromonosporales > Micromonosporaceae > Micromonospora > Micromonospora hortensis. The sequence continues at coordinate 110,424 of NZ_JAKKFE010000030.1, read as the reverse complement.
GGCAGGCGCCGCAGCCCTGGCAGGCGTCGATCGTCACGAGCGCCATCGGTACCCCCGGGGTGTGACCATCCGGCCGGCGACCAGCCGGGTGTCGCTGCTGCCCACGACCACGACGCTGTACATGTCGACGATGGCCGGGTCGAGCGTCGCCACGGTGGCGAGGTGCACCTGTTCGCCGGGGCGGCTGGCATTGCGCACCACGCCCACCGGGGTGTCCGGTGACCGGTGCGCGGCGAGGATGCCGAGCGCCTTGCCGAGCTGCCAGTCGCGGGCCCGGCTGCGCGGGTTGTAGAAGAGCGTCACGAAGTCACCCTCGGCGGCGGCGGTCACCCGCCGCTCGATGACGTCCCACGGGGTGTGCAGGTCGGACAGGCTTACATAGGCGTGGTCGTGGCCGAGCGGCGCGCCGAGCAGCGCCCCGGCGGCGAGGGCGGCGGTGACGCCGGGCACGCCGACCACGTCGATGCGCTCGTCGGCGTACTCCAGGGCGGGGCTGGCCATCGCGTACACCCCGGCGTCGCCGGAGCCGATCAGCGCTACCGCCCGGCCGGCGGCGGCCTCGGCAACGGCGGCGCGCGCCCGCGCCTCCTCCGCGCCCAGCCCGCTGGAGAGCACCCGGGTGCCGGGGCGGAGCACGTCGCGGACCTGCTCCAGGTACTGGTCGAGGCCGACCACCACGGCGGCGCGACGTAGCTCGGCCACCGCGCGGGGGGTGCGCAGGTCGGCGGCGCCCGGCCCGAGGCCGACGACGGCGAGCCGGCCGCGTGGCGCGTGCCGGGCCACCGCGACGGTGGCCATCGCCGTCGCGGTCTTGCCCACCAGCAGCGTCGCGTCGTCGGCCCGGCCGTCCGGGCCGAGCAGGGCCGCGGCCTCCGCCACGCTCGGCGTGCCGACCGCGGCCCGGACCACCTCGCTGGGGTGCGGCACGTCGACCGCCGCCAGCCGCGCCGCCGGCCAGGTCACCAGGGGTACGCCGAGCGCGTCGGCGGTGCTGCGGATGCCCGCCTCGTCGGCCTTGATGTCGGCGGTGGCCAGGCAGCGCAGGCTCGCCGGGTCGAGGCCGGCCTCGGCCAGCACCCGGTGCAGCAGCTCCGCCACCTCGGCGGCGGGTACGCCCCGACTCGCCCCCACGCCGGCGACCAGCGACGGCGGCCGCAGCACGGCGGTCCGCCCGTCGGGTGACACGACCCGGTCGGTGACCAGCAGCCGGTACCCGGTGTCCGTCGGGTCCTCGTCAGCGGCGCACACGTTCGGGGGCAGGGCGGGCAGCGGCCAGTCGGCGTCGGCGATAAGCCGGACCGGCTCGCCGTCCAGGATGGCCCGGGACACCGCGGCGACAGCGCCCTGCACGGGCCAGCCGAGGGTGTCCAGCCCCGGCAGGTCGACAGCGTCGGTGGCGGTGGTGATCACCGGTCGGGCGCCCAGCAGAGCGGCGACCTGCTCGGCGAGCGCGTTGCCCCCGCCGGCGTGCCCACCGAGCAGCGCCACGGCGTGCCGGGCCGCCTCGTCGACGACCACCACCGCCGGATCGGTGCGCTTGTCGTCGAGCAGCGGCGCGACGATCCGCACCACAGCCCCGGTGGCCAGGAACGCGATGACCGCGTCACACCCGGCCCAGGCGGTCCGCAGCGCGTCGGCGACGGTCTGTCCCTCGACCAGCCGGGCGTGCGGCCAGGCGGCGGTCAGGATGTCGGCGTTCCGGCGGCCGGCGGCGGTGGCCGCCACCAGGCCGATCCGGGCGGGCGGGTTCTGGTCGGTCACTGGCGCTCCCCGGTGAGGACGACCACCGGGTTGGTGGCCGCGAGGCGGATCGACCCGCCGGGCAGGTCGGCGAGGCGGGCGGCGGAGAGCTGGCTGCCCTCGACCGTGTAGCCGGCGGCGCGCAGCAGGCCCACTGCCGGTGCGACCCGGTCCAGTGCGGCCAGGGTGAGCACCACCCGCTCGGGTTGGCGGGACACCACTGCGGTGAGGACGTCGACACCGCCACCGCCGACGAAGACCGCGTCGGGCTCGGGGAGGCCGGCCAGCGCCGCCGGTGCACGTCCGGTAACGAGCCGGACGTGTACGCCGTGAGCGGCGGCGTTGGTCTGGACGGTCGCGCCGGCCTCGGGGTCCTGTTCGACGGCGAGCACTGCCGCGCCGAGCAGCGCGCACTCGATGCCGACCGACCCGCTGCCCGCCCCGATGTCCCAGATCAGCCGACCCAGGCGGGGGCGCAGGCGGGCGACGACGAGGGCGCGCACCTCCGACTTCGTGATCATGGAGTCGCGGTGGGCGTACCGGGCCTCCGGCAGCGCCCAGCCTCCGGCTGGCGCGGCGGCGGGCTGGTTGTCCGACCGCATGCCACCGGGCGCGACCAGAGGAGCGGCGTCGGGTGCGGGGTCCGCTGCGTCGGGGGCGGGTTCGGTGGCGTCGGGGGAGGCGAGGCTGAGCAGGACGTGCGGGTCGGCCCAGGTCTCGGCGGCGGCCTGCTCGGGGGTGACCGCGCGGATCCGTTCGGCGGCGGTGCCCAGGTGCTCGGCGACCAGCAGACGGCGGGACCAGCCGACCAGGCCGGCGCCCAGTTCGGCCGCGCCGGCGCCGGGCGCGGTGAGCACCGCGACCAGTGGCAGCGCCCGGCAGGCGTTCACTGCGGCTCGGGGGTCGCGCCCGTGCGCGCTGACCACCGCGGCGCCGTCCCAGGGCAGCCCGGCGCGGGCGAACGCTGTGGCCACACTGGACACCGCCGGCACCACCCGCAGCGGCAGTCCGGCCGCGCGCAGCCGCCGGACGATGCCGAACAGGCCGGGATCGCCGCTGGCCAGCACCACGGCCGGCACCCCGGCGTCGACGGCCTCGGCGAGGCGGCGCAGGGCGGGAGCGAGCGGCCCGAGGGCGACGGTGTCCGCGTCGGCCGGTACGGGCACCGCGGCCAGGTGCCGGGCGGCCCCGACCACCAGCCCGGCGGCGGCCAGCACCGGGGCGAGCGCGGGGTGCGGCGGTGCGCCCGCGGCGTCCAGGCCGACCACCGTCACGCCGCTCACCGGGGCCACCGGCCGGACGAGGCGACGACGTGGGCTCCGGCGAAGTCGACCATCGCCACGTCGACGGTGACCGTGGGCCCCGCGAAGCGCCGCAGCACCTGGCGGACCCGCTGGCAGAGCAGGTCGCCGGCCGGGGCGAGCAACCCGGCGGCCTCCCACAGCTCGTACGCGTGCCGCCCGGTGTTCGCCTCGGTCACGGCGGCGACCAGCGACGGGTCACCGCCGGCCTCCGCGGTCACCGCGCCGAGTAGGGATAGGTCCACTGTGGAGCGGGTGTAGTGGGTCATCAGGATGCCGGCCGCCAGTTTGGCGAGCTTGCCGGCCATGCCGACGAAGACCACACCGGTCATGCCGTCGCCCACGGCGGCGGTCACCGCGGCCCCGGTGAAGTCGCCGACCTCGACGAAACAGACCTCGGGCAGGTCGGGCAGGAGCGCGCGGGCGGCCCGCTCGGTACGCCCGCCGGTGCAGAGCACCACTGTCGGCTCGCCCTGGGCGGCCATCACGTGCACGGCCTGCACGACGCTGGCCCGCCACGACGCGGTGGAGAAGGGACGGACGATGCCGGTGGTGCCGAGGATCGAGATTCCGCCGAGGATGCCGAGCCGACGGTTGGTGGTCTTGCGGGCCATGATCTCGCCCCGAGGCACACTGATCACCACCCGGACTCCGACCTCGCTGAGGTCGACCACCTCGGCCACCGCCTCGCCGATCATCCGGCGGGGGGTGTCGTTGATCGCCGGGCCGCCGACCGCGAGCCCGAGGCCGGGCTTGGTGACGGTGCCGACGCCGGCACCGCCGGCCAGCCGCAGGCCGGGGACGTCGGTCCAGTTCACCGTGGCGGTCAGCTCGGCGCCGTGGGTGACGTCCGGGTCGTCCCCGGCGTCCTTGACCACCACCGCTTCGGCCCGGACCGGTGGGGTGCCGGTCACCTCGCAGCGCTCCACCGGGAAGCGCACTCGACGTCCGGCGGGCAGGCCGATCTCCACCTCCTGTTGGGGGGTGCCGGTGACCAGCGCGGTGAGAGCGGCCTTGGCCGCCGCCGTGGCGCACGCTCCGGTGGTCCAGCCGGTGCGCAGCGCGGTGGGCCGGACCTTCGCGGTACGCGGCAGGTCCGGCTCGCGCAGCGGCGGCTCGGCGTACGTCATGGTGTGTGCCCCGGTGGTGTGGCTGTCCCCCCGGTGCGGGCGCCGGCCTGGCGACGCAGTTCGGCGCGGGCGGCCGGCTCGGCTCTGCGGAAGGTGTGGAAGTGCCCGGGGTGGTAGAGGTGCGAGCGGGTGCCCTCGGCGGCGAGGGCCGGGCCGACCAGGAAGAGGGTGTGCTTCCACAGCTTGTGCTGCTTCACCGTCGCCTCCAGCGTGCCGACGGTGCACCGCACCACCAGTTCGTCGGGCCAGGTCGCCTGGTACGCCACAACGGCAGGGGTGTTCTCCGGGTAGCCGCCGGCCAGCAGCTCGGCCTGCACCTGCCCGGAGCGGGCGGCGGACAGGAACAGCGCCATTGTGGTGCCGTGCCGGGCGAAGTCACGGACCCGCTCGCCGGGCGGCATCGGGGTCTTGCCACCTTCGAGGCGGGTGAGGATCACCGACTGGGCCACCTCGGGCACTGTCAGCTCGCGTCCGACGATCGCCGCGACGGCGGTGAACGAGGACACCCCGGGCACGATCTCGACGGCCAGGTCGAGCGCCCGGCACACGTCCAGTTGTTCCTGCACCGCGCCCCACAGGGCCGGGTCTCCGGAGTGGATCCGGGCCACGGTCAGCCCCTGCTCGGCGGCGCGCCGGTAGAGCGGCAGCACACCCTCGATGGGCAACTGCGACGAGTCGACGATCTCCGCGCCGAGGCGGGCGTGGTCGAGCACGTCGGCGTGCACCAGGCTCGCCGCCCAGATCACGATGTCCGCCTCGGCGATGACCCGCGCGGCCCGCAGTGTCAGCAGGTCCGCCGCCCCCGGGCCGGCTCCGACGAACCACACCTTGCCGTCGCTGGTCACAGCTTTCCTCCTCGGTGCTCGCGGCGGGCCGGAACCAGCAGCGTCGACAGGTAGGGCAGGTCGTGCTCGGTGTCGCCGACCGGCCCGACGCGTTCACCGGGCAGCCCCAGGCTGCGTCCGAGCACGGCGTCGGCGAGGCGACCCTGCCGGCGCAGCTCGGCGAGCAGTTCCGGGTGCCGACGCCAGCCCTTGTAGGCGACGACGGTGCCCGGCCCGGCGAGGGCGTCGGCGAAGAGCGCCAGGCCGGCGGTGGCCGGCAGCAGGGTGAGCGGTTCGCGTCCCTCACAGAGCGGGATGCCGCTGCGGGCCGCCAGCTCCTGCATGGCGGTGACGCCGGGCACCGTCGCCGCCCGCACCGTCGGGCGCAGCGCGCGGACGCTCTGGGCCAGGTAACCGAAGGTGGAGTAGATGTTCGGGTCGCCGATGGTGGCGAACGCGACGGACCGCGCGCCCGCGTCGATCGCCTCGACCACCACCCGGGCGGCGTCGTCCCAGGCGGCCGCCCGACGCGCGGTGACCCCACCCCGGTCGTCCAGCGCGAACGGCAGCCGGCGCAGCCGCTCCGGCGTGACGTGGGAGCGCACTGTCACCTCGGCCCGCCCGACGTCCGCGCCCGGCGGCGTCGGGCCGGCGGTCACGGTGGGCGCGACCCGGTCCGCCATCACGGGTACGAAGACCACGTCGGCCTCGCGCAGCAGCCGCACCGCCTTGACGGTGAGCAGTTCCGGGTCGCCCGGGCCGACGCCGACCCCGGTGAGCGTGGCGTCGGCGCTCATCGGCACGCCTCGACCAGTCGACGGGCGGCGTCCGGGTGGCCGGCCCAGTGGGTGTGCAGGTAGGACGCGTGCACCCGACCGGTGACGAAGCCGTGCTCGGTGTCGTTCCAGCGCCACGCCGACGCGTCGCCGTGCCCCGGGTCGGTCGTGGTGCGGTGGAACTCGTGGCCGCGAACCGGCTCGCCGGCGCGGGCCACCGGGGAGTCGGTGACGGCGAGGGCCTCCCGGTAGCCGAGGGTGAGCCGGTCGGTCATCCGGGCGGTCAGGTCCAGCCGGCCGCACATCGGTACGCCGTCGAGGGACCGCCCGAGGTAGAGCAGTCCGGCGCACTCGGCCACGATCGGCCCGTCGAAGTCGGCCAGCTCGGCGCGGAACCCGGTGTTGTCGGCCAGCGTCTGGGCGTACGCCTCGGGGAAACCGCCGCCGATCACCACCGCCCGGGTGCCGGCGGGCAGCGCCGGGTCACGCAGCGGGTCGACGGTGACGACGTCCGCGCCGGCCGCGGCGAGCAGTTCGGCGGTCTCCGCGTACGAGAAGGTGAAGGCCGGACCACCGGCGAGGGCCACGCGTGGTCGCTCGACGCCGGCCGGCCCGCCGACTGCGGCGACCGGGTCCCAGGCCGGGGTGGTCAGCGGCGGGGCGGTCCGGGCCAGGTCGAGCACGGCGTCGAGGTCCACAGTGGCCTCGACCAGCTCGGCGAGCGCGGTGACGATCGCTACCGATTCGGGTGCCCGCTCGGCGACCGGCACCAGTCCGAGGTGCCGGGCCGGCGCGGCCACCTCGGCGGCGCGGGTGACAGCGCCGAGCACTGGCACGTCCACCTCGGCGAGGGCGTCGCGCAGCAGCGTCTCGTGCCGGGGTGAGCCGACCCGGTTGAGGATCACCCCGCCGATCCGTACCGCCGGATCGAACGCGGCCATGCCGAGGGTGAGCGCGGCGGCCGACCGGCCCTGCGCGGTGGTGTCCAACACCAGCAGCACGGGTGCCTCGATCAGCCGGGCGACGTGCGCGGTGGAGGCGTAGTCGCGGCGGCCCACCGCGCCGTCGTGCAGGCCCATGACGCCCTCGACCACGGCGATGTCGGCGGGCGTGGGGACGCTCGCGCCGTGTCGCAGCAGGGGGGCGATCCGGTCGGCCCCGACCAGGAACGGGTCGAGGTTGCGCCCGGGTCGGCCGGCGGCGAGGGCGTGGTAGCCCGGGTCGATGTAGTCGGGGCCGACCTTGTGCGGGCTGACCGTCAGGCCCCGTCGGCGCAGCGCGGCGAGCAGCCCGGTGGCCACAGTCGTCTTGCCGTGACCGCTGGCCGGGGCGGCGACCACCACCCGGGGCAGCTCCCAGTGCGCGCTCACCACTCGATGCCCTTCTGGCCCTTCTGGCCGGCGTCCATCGGGTGCTTGACCTTGGTCAGCTCGGCGACCAGGTCGGCGGCGGCGACCAGGCGCGGGTCGGCGTCCCGACCGGTGATCACGACGTGTTGGAAGCCGGGGCGGTCGGCCAGGGTGGCGACCACCTCGTCGACGTCCACCCAGCCCCACTTCATCGGGTAGGTGAACTCGTCCAGCACGTACAGCCCGTAGCGCTCGGCGGCCAGGTCACGCTGGATCTGCCGCCAACCCTCCAGGGCGTCGGCGGCGTGGTCGGCGTCGCCGCCGCGCTGGATCCAGGACCAGCCCTCGCCCATCTTGTGCCAGGCCACCGGCGCGCCCTGGCCGGTGCGCTCGTGCACCTCGCCGAGCGCCCGGAAGGCGTTCTCCTCCCCCACCCGCCACTTGGCGCTCTTGACGAACTGGAACACCCCGACCGGCAGCCCGGCGGTCCAGGCCCGCAACGCCAGCCCGAAGGCCGCCGTCGACTTCCCCTTCATCTGTCCCGTGTGGACGATCAGCAGTGGCCGGTGCCGCCGCTGCCGGGTCGTCAACCCGTCAGCGGGCACCGAACTCGGTTGTCCCTGCGGCATCAGTCCGTCCCCCGTCCCGCGGACACTCCCGCGATCTTGCGGTTTCTGTTGGTCATATGCGCTCTTGGTCCGTTATGCCACGACAGGAAGTGCAAGATCGCGGGAGTGGGGGTGGGTGAGGGCTTCCAGGGGGGTTCTTGGGGCGTTCAGCTGGGTGGCCAGGCGGGCGGCCAGGTGCAGTCGGACCGGGCCGGATTCGCAGTCGACGACCACGCACGGAGCCCCCGTGGCGGCCAGGATGCCGGCCGCCGCTGCCGCCTGGTCCAGCGGGCGGGTGCCTGCCGTGGCTCTCCCGTCGGTGACGATGAGGACCAGTGGGCGGCGCTTCGGGTCGCGCAGGCGCTCCACCCGCAACAGGTCCGCGGCGGCGAGCAGCCCCTCGGCCAGCGGCGTACGCCCGCCGGTGGGCAGCTCGGCCAGCCGGGTCGAGGCGGCCAGCACCGACGAGGTCGCCGGCAGCAGGGTTCGGGCGCCGCCACCGCGGAACGCGATCACCGCAACCTTGTCCCGCCGCTGGTACGCGTCGGTGAGTAGGGCGAGCACCGCGTCCTTCACTGTGGTCATCCGCTGTCGGGCGCCCATCGAACCGCTCGCGTCCACCACGAACAGCACCAGGTTGCCCTCGCGCCCCTCACGAACCGCCTCGCGCAGGTCGTCCCGGCGCAGTCGCAGCGGGCCGGTGACCCGGCCCCGGGCCGCCTGGTGGGGCGCGGCGGCGCGGATCGTGGCCGGCAGGTGCAGCGCGCCGACCCGGCCCGCCGGCACCCGGGCGCCGGTGGTGCGGCCCCGGCCGGTCCGGGCCCGCGAACGCCGACCGGGCACCCCGTCACCCACGCCGGGCGCGGTGAGCACCCGCGCCTTCAACCCACCCCGGGGTACGGCCACCGGCTGGGACTCCCCGCCGCCGGTCGGGTCGTCGTCACCGGTCGCCGATTCCCGGTCACCACGCGGGCGCGAGTTCTGGTCGTCGCCGCCCTGCGGTCCGCCGCCACTCGGGCCGTCCTCGTTTGGTCCGCCCCCGCTCGGGCCACCGCCCCCGCTCGGGCCACCGCCCTGCGGGCCGGCGCCGTCCGGGCCACTGTCGTCGGGGCCGCCGCCGTCCGGGCCACTGTCGTCGGGGCCGGCGCCGTCCGGGCCACTGTCGTCGGGGCCGGCGCCGTCCGGGCCACTGTCGTCGGGGCCGGCGCCGTCCGGGCCACTGTCGTCGAGGCCGGCGTCGTCCGGGTCGTCGGGGTGGGCGTCCTGGGCGCGCTGCAACGCCTCGTCGAGGCGCTTCTCGTCCAGCCCCGGGGTGTCGAACGGGTCGCGGCGGCGGCGGTGCGGCAGCGCCAGCCGGGCGGCCACCCGGACATCGTCGATGGTGACCCGGTCCCGGCCGTGCCAGGCGGCGTGGGCGAGGGCGGTCCGGGCGGTGACGATGTCGGCCCGCATCCCGTCCACGTCGAACGCCGCGCACACCTCGGCGATCTGCCGCAACGCGGCGTCCGGCAGTCGTACCCCGGGAAGTCGGCGGCGGGCGGCGGCCACCTGGCCCGCGATCTCCGCGTCGGCATCGGCCCAGCGGGCGGCGAAGCCGACCGGGTCCGCGTCGGCGGCCAGCCGGCGGCGGACCACCTCGACCCGGATCTCCGGGTCCCGGCTGGCGCCCACCTCCACTGTGAGCCCGAACCGGTCGAGCAGCTGCGGGCGCAGCTCCCCCTCCTCCGGGTTCATCGTGCCGACCAGCAGGAACCGGGCCGCGTGGCTGACCGAGACGCCCTCCCGCTCGACGTGGCTGCGGCCCATCGCCGCCGCGTCGAGCAGCAGGTCGACGAGGTGGTCGTGCAGCAGGTTGACCTCGTCGACGTAGAGCACGCCCCGGTGCGCGGCGGCGAGCAGGCCCGGCTCGAAGGCGCGTACCCCCTCGCCGATCGCCTTCTCCAGGTCCAGCGCGCCAACGACCCGGTCCTCGGCGGCGCCCACCGGCAGCTCCACGAGGCGGGCCGGACGGGTCTCGGCGGCGGCGTCGGCGGGGTGAGGGCCGTCCGGGCAGGCCGGGTCGGGCTCGGCCGGGTCACAACCGAAACGGCAGCCGGCCACCCGCCGCACGGGCGGCAGCAGCGCGGCGAGCGCCCGCACGGCTGTGGACTTGGCGGTGCCCTTCTCACCACGGACCAGCACCCCGCCGATCGCCGGGGAGACCGCGTTGAGCAGCAACGCCAGCCGCATGTCGGCCATGCCGAGCACCGCGCTGAACGGGTAGATCGTCACTGTGCTTCCTTCGTTCGCGACTGCGGGGCTCGCAAAACCGGCTCACTCCTCGCGCTCACAGTGCTCCCTTCGTTTCGCGACTGCGGGGCTCGCAAAACCGGCTCACTCCTCGCGCTCACACCCGGTCCTCCAGGTCGCCCTCACTGGCCAGGTACGTGTCGCGCAGCCGGTCGAGGGTGGCCGGCTCCGGCTCGGCCCACAGCCCCCGGTCGGCGGCCTCCAACAGCCGCTCGGTGATGCCCCGCAACGCCCACGGGTTGGACTTCTCCAGGAACTCCCGGGTGGTGTCGTCGAAGAGGTACGCGGCGGCCAGGTGCTCGTACATCCAGTCGTCGACCACGCCGGCGGTGGCGTCGTAGCCGAACAGGTAGTCCACAGTGGCCGCCAGCTCGAACGCGCCCTTGTAGCCGTGCCGGCGCATCGCGGCGATCCACTTCGGGTTGACCACCCGGGCGCGGAACACCCGCCGGGTCTCCTCGCCCAGCGTGCGGGTACGCACGTCGTGCGGCATCGCCGAGTCACCCACGTACGCCTGCGGTGACGTGCCGGTGAGATGGCGGACCATCGCCACCATCCCGCCGTGGTACTGGAAGTAATCGTCGGAGTCGACGATGTCGTGCTCGCGGGTGTCCTGGTTCTTCACCGCAACCGCGATCCGGGCGAACGAGCGCTCCATGTCGGCGCGCGCCTCCCGCCCGTCCAAGCCCCGGCCGTACGCGTAGCCGCCCCAAACCGCGTACACCTCGGCCAGGTCGGCGTCGCTGCGCCAGGTCCGGGCGTCGATCAGGGGCAGCAGCCCAGCGCCGTACGCGCCGGGCTTGGAGCCGAAGATCCGGGCGGTGGCCCGCCGCTCGTCGCCGTGCTCGGCGAGGTCGGCGGCGACGTGCGCGCGCAGGTAGTTCTCCTCGTCCGGCTCGTCCAGGGCGGCGACCCGCCGGACGGCGTCGTCGAGCAGCGCCACCACGTGCGGGAACGCGTCGCGGAAGAAGCCGGAGATGCGCACTGTGACGTCGACGCGGGGGCGGCCCAGCTCGGCGGTCGGCACCACCTCGATGCCGGTGACCCGCCGGGACCTGTCGTCCCAGACCGGCCGGCAGCCCAGCAGCGCGAGCACCTCGGCGATGTCGTCGCCCTGGGTCCGCATCGCGCTGGTGCCCCACACCGTCAACCCCACCGAGCGGGGGTACGCCCCGGTGTCGGCGAGGTGCCGGGCCAGCAGTGAGTCGGCGAGGGCGACCCCGACGTCCCAGGCGTTGCGGCTGGGGATGGCCTTCGGGTCGACGGAGTAGAAGTTGCGGCCGGTGGGCAGCACGTTGACCAGGCCCCGGGTGGGTGAGCCGGACGGGCCGGGCGGCACGAACCGTCCGTCGAGCGCGCCGAGGGTGTTTGTCAGCTCGTCGGTGGTGCGGTCCAGTCGGGGCACCAGCTCGGTGGCGGCGAAGTGCAGCACCGCGGCGACGTCCGGGATCGACCGACCGGTCACCTCGGCCACCACGGCGTCGACAGTGTCCACGGCCCAGCCCAGGGTCTCCATGCCGACGACCAGCCGCCGCGCGAGGGCCTCGATGAGGTCGATCGCGTCGGCGGCGGTGCCGGCCGGCCCGTCCACCACGTCGGTCAGCGCCGCGGGCAGCGCCAGTCGCTGTCCCGGCGACGCGAGCAGCTCCTGCTCGTCGAGGGAGTACGCGACGGCGAGTGCCTGTCGCAGGCCGGGCAGGGCCCGGGCGCCGCCCCAGATCTGCGGGGCGCGCAGCACCGCCAGGACCAGGTTGACCCGGGGCTCGCCGGTGGGCGCGTCGGCGAGGATGTGCAGCCCGTCGCGGATCTGGACGTCCTTGACCTCGCACAGATACCCGTCGAGGTGCAGCACGAAGTCGTCGAAGTCGTCCGCGTCGGGCATCGCCTCGGCGTGCAGGTCGTGGTGCAGCTCGGCGGCGCGCACCAGGTCCCAGATCTGGGCCCGCACGGTGGGCACCTTGGCCGGGTCGAGGGCCTGCACTGTCGCGTACTCGTCGAGCAGTTGTTCCAGTTTGGCCAGGTCGCCGTAGGTCTCGGCGCGGGCCATCGGCGGGACCAGGTGGTCGACCACCACGGCGTGCGCCCGCCGCTTGGCCTGGGTGCCCTCGCCGGGGTCGTTGACGATGAACGGGTACACCAGCGGCAGGTCGCCGAGGACCGCGTCGGGCGCGCAGCCCGCGGCCAGGCCGAGGCCCTTGCCGGGCAGCCACTCCAGGGTGCCGTGCTTGCCCAGGTGCACGACGGCGTCCGCGCCGAAGCCACCGTCCGCGGCGGGCGCCGTCAGCCAGCGGTACGCGGCCAGGTAGTGGTGGCTGGGCGGCAGGTCCGGGTCGTGGTAGATGGCGATGGGGTTCTCCCCGAAGCCGCGGGGCGGCTGGATCAGCAGCACCACGTTGCCGAAGCGCAGCCCGGCGAGCACGATGTCGCCGCCCTCGGTGTACAGCTCGCCCGGCGGCTCACCCCAGTGCTCCCGCATCCGCTCCCGCAGCTCGGCCGGGACCTGGTCGAACCAGCGCCGGTACGTCGACCCCGGTATCCGGGCCTCGGCGGCGGCCAACTGCTCCGGGGTGAGCCACTCCACGTCGTGACCACCGGCGGCGATCAGCGCGTGGATCAGCGCGTCACCGTCGTCGGGCGGTGGCGCGTCACCCAGGTCGTAGCCGGCCTCGGCCAGCGCGGCGAACAGCCGGACCGCCGAGGCCGGCGTGTCCAATCCGACGGCATTGCCGACCCTGGAGTGCTTGGTGGGGTACGAGCTGAGCACCACGGCGACCCGCTTGTCGGCGTGCGGCACGTACCGCAGCCGGGCGTGGCGCACCGCGATCCCGGCGACCCGGGCGGCCCGCTCGGGGTCGGCGGCGTAGACCGAGAGCCCGTCGGCGTCGATCTGCTTGAACGAGAACGGCACTGTGACGATCCGGCCGTCGAACTCGGGGATGGCCACCTGCATGGCGGCGTCCAGTGGGGACAGGCCGGCGTCGCTGTCGGCCCACTGCGCGCGGGTGCTGGTGAGGCAGAGCGCCTGGATGACCGGCACGTCCAGGGCGGCCAGGGCGCCGACGTCCCAGGCGTCCTCGTCGCCGCCACCGGAGGCGTCGGCGGCGACCGCACCTCCGGCCGCGAGCACAGTGACCAGCAGCGCGTCACAGCGGGCGAAGAGCCCGAGTGGGCCGGCGCCCGCGGTCAGCCCGCGCAGCGAGCCGCAGAAGATCGGCAGCGGGTTACCGCCGGCTTTGTGGACCGCGTCCGCGAGCACGTCGACGAAGTCGGTGTTGCCGGCGAGGGCGTGTGCCCGGTAGAAGACGATTCCCACTGTGGGCCGGCCCGGGTCGGCGGGGTGTTCGCCGTGCACGCCGTACGCCGGGGTGGGCGCGGGTGCGGCGAATCCCTCGCCGGTGAGCAGCACCGTGTCGGAGAGGAACCGGGCCAACTGCCCGAGGTTGTCCGGACCGCCCTCCACCAGGTACGCCAGCGACTGGGTGACGACCCCGGACGGCACCGTGGAGATGGCCATCAGCTCGGCGTCGGGCAGCGCCTCGCCGCCGAGCACCACCGTCGGCACGCCGGTGGCGAGCACCGCGGCGAGGCCGTCCGCCCACGCCTGTCGACCGCCGAGCAGGCGTACGACGACGAGGGCGACCCCGTCGAGCAGGGCGGGCACCTCCTCGGCGGCGACTCGGGCGGGGTTGGCCAACCGGTAGTCGGCGCCGCTGGCGCGGGCGGCCAGCAGGTCGGTGTCGGCGGTGGACAGCAGCAGGATGCGCACGGCAGGCTCCGGAAAGTGACGCCCTGGACCCTCACGGGGTGACCGGGGCGATGCGAGTGGGTACGGCGTCAGCCGGTACGACGGCCCGCGCGAACGGCGCCCCGACGCATGCGTCGGGGCCGGTCAGCGCCGGGCGATCAGCTCAGCGGTGCCGGTGGCCGGTGTCCTTGGAACGCACTGCCTGGAGCGCGATACGACGATAGTCGTCGATGAATGAGACGCCGTGCGTCATCGGGTCCTCCTCGGGTGTCCACGCCCTGGGGTACGTCCCGACGGCCGAAGTATCCTGGCTTCCGGATCGACGCTCTCCCCCGGCCTTCCAACCGCAGACACACGGCCGTGACTCACGAGGGGGGATCGCTCCCCGGTGACAGTGGCGGGACCGCGTCGGATTCGCACCGACTTCCTTCACTGCCGTCAGGCCGCGAATGCTGCCACACCGCCGCGCCGCCGGTCAACGCCGGTCCGACCCCGCCGGGCGGACGGGACTCATCGAGCTTCAACGATTGGTACGAGCGCGAGTCCGCGCGACGGAATGCCTCAGATCAATGCGCGACGCCCTTTGCTCTGCTTACCTATGTGCACCAGACACGGAGCGTCACCGGCGCCTATAGGTAAGCAGAGCAAAGGTGGCCGGACGAGTCCTGACCTGCGCCGATCCTCCGGCAGGGCGGTGCCGGCCGACACCCTCACCTAGGATCGGCGAACGCCACACCAGTGTCCGCGATCAATCTCGGAGGTCGATCATCGTGGTCGCCCCGCAGTTCCACCGCCTGTCGGGCCGTGTTTGGCGGTATCCGGGCGATCCCGACCCGGAGGCGGTCCAGGCCGGTGTCGCCGTCGTCGCCGACGAACGCGGCAGTGTGATGATCGACGCCGGGCAGAGCCCCGCGCACGCCCGCGAGATCCAGGCCGCGCTGGCCGCCGCCGGGCTTCCGGAGCCGCGCTGGCTGGTCTACACCCACCATCACTGGGACCACGTGTGGGGTGCCTGCGCCTGGCCCGGCGTGGAGATCGTCGGGCACGAGACGGCCGTGTCGCTGCTGCGCGCCGAGGCCGCCCGGCCGTGGAGCCACCCCTACCTGCAGGAGCAGATACGCGCCGATGCCCGCCTCCGCCCGAGCTTCTCAGCCCGCGCACGCGCGATGGCGTCCTGGGAAGACTTCGCCATCCTGCCGCCGACCCGCACCTTCGTCGACGTGGACGAGCTGCCGGTCGGGGTCGAGCTACGCCACGTCGGCGGCGGGCACGCGCCGGATTCGACAGTGGTGCTGGTGCCCGACTCGGGGGTGATGCTGCTGGGCGACTGCTTCTACCCGCCGCCGGCCCATGTGCGCCGGCCGGAGGACGGCCTCGACCTCGACCTGGTCCGGCGACTGCTCGACGACGACTACCACTGGTACGTCTCCAGCCACGCCGAGCCGATGACGCTCGAGCAGGCCCGCTCGGCCGTCGAGGGCGCCTGATCCAGACGGCAGACGCTCTCCGGCACCGGGTGCGGGCACCTGACGCCGTGACCCTTCAGAACGATGAGGCCCCGGCTACCAGCGTCCGTGCCGCATCCGTCCACCAGTAGAGGACCTCCCGGCCTGACCGGCGCTTCTGGAGCAAACCGGCATCCGTCAGCACGCGCAGGTGACCACCGACGGTACCGAGCGGCAGCCCGGTCGCGGCGACCACGGCCGTGGTGCTGACCGGCTCAGCCGCCTGCACCAGAATCGTGCTCCGCGCGTTCCCGAGCAGGCGGCGCAGTGGATCCGGGGTGGTGAGAGCCGCCTCGGCGAAGATTCCCGTCACCGGATAGACGATCCCGAAGCGGTCGGGCAACCTCCAGGAGATCCAGCCTCCCCGGCAGTGGGCCGCGAAGAACGTCAGCGTCCCGCCGCGCACGTCGGACGGTGGGTAGGGCCGTTCCTCGACCTGCAGCCGGCCGTTGCCCAGCCAGCGCGTGCCGGGCCGCATGTCGTTGAGGACCCCGGACCATCCGTCCCGGCCCAGCCGGGAGATCCGGGACACCACGTCGGCGCGCAGCACCGACTGCCGGCGCGGCCAATCCGCCTCAATGGTGTGGTGCCAGACCCAGCGCAGGAGAGCGGCCGTCCGGCTCGCCAACCCCGAACCGCGCAGCTCCGCAGCCAGCGGAGAACGTACGTGGGCCAGATCGGCACGGATCCGGTCGTCCGGCAGCGATTCCAGCTCCACGAGTTCGTCGTCCAGCGTCATGTCCGGACGGGCGGGCGGCACCGTCAGGAAGTCGGCCATCCAGGAGGACGATATGGCGTGCGCCAGAATGGCCCGGGTCACCGGGTCACCGTCGAGATAGCCCCGGAAGGCATCGACGTGCTGGTCCCGCCAGACCCGATGCCACGGAAGCGGCTGAGCCCGGCGCAGGATATTCAGCGCCCCCAACGTCTCGGTGAGCTGCGAGGTGCCGAAACGCGCCCGCGCCATCACTTCGGCGTCGACCAGGAACACCGCCACTTTTCGCCTCCAGTCGAAACTCTAGGGAGGCGCCGCAGGATGTCGCAAGCTCCTGGCCATGCACAGCGACACCCCACCAGGCGACCCGACGACAGTGAGCACGCGGAACTTCAACGCCCTGTGGGCTGGTGCCGCCATCACCAACCTGGCTGACGGCGTCGTCAAGCTGACAGTGCCTCTGGTGGCCGTCTCGATGACGAACTCCCCTGCGCTGGTTGCCGGTGCCACCCTGGCCAACACCCTGCCCTGGTTGCTGTTCGCACTGCCCGCCGGTGCCCTCGCCGACCGGGTGGACCGCCGGCGCCTGATCATGACGATGGCCGCCGCGCGCGCCCTGCTCCTCGCCGTGCTCGTGGGCGCCGTCCTCGTGGACGCCCTCCCGCTGGCCGGCCTGTACGCGGGTGCGCTGCTCCTCGGCACCGCCGAGGTGTTCGCCGACACCACCCGGATGTCGGTCGTGCCGATGGTCATACCCCGCAGTCGCATGGAATCCGCGTTCGCGAAAAGTTGACAGCGACCGAGACCGCGGCCAACGAGTTCATCGGGCCCCCGCTGGGTGGCCTGCTCGCCGCCGCCGGACTGGCCGTGGCACTCGGTGCCGGCGGCGTTGGTTACGCGGGCGCACTACTCGCACTGGCAGTCATGACCGGTCACTACCGCAGCAGCGGTCACCCCGGACCGAGGGCGAAGCTTCCGGGCCTCCGCGTCGACATCCGCGAGGGCATCCGGTACGTGTGGCAGGCAAGAATTCTGCGGTCCCTGCTGCTGGTGGCCGGTGCGGCGAGCGGGTGCTGGGCGGCCTGGATGGCGGTCATCGCCGTCTACGCGATCGCACCCGGACCGATGAACCTGAGCCACGCGGAATACGGCCTGCTGATCGGAGCCCTGGGGGTGGGCGGCGTGGTGGGAGCCTCCGCCGCACCCTTTCTCACCCGCCGCCTCGGACGGCGGGTCGTCCTCGCCGCGTCGATGGCGAGCTTCGCCGTCCTGCTGGCAGCACCGGCCATCACCTCGTCCCCCCGGCTGGTCGCCGCGGCGACCGTCCTGGGCGGCGCCGGCTCCGGCGCGTGGAACGTCACCTACAGCTCGCTGCGGGCACTCGTCGTGCCCGACGAGATGATGGGGCGCTACAGCGGGGTCAGCCGCCTGACCAGTTGGGGTTCCATGCCGCTCGGGGCCCTGGCCGCCGGCCTCACCGCCGAACTGGTCAGCGTCAGAGCGGTCTTCTGGGGCGCAGCAGCTCTCTGCGTCCTGGTGCTCACCGTGACGGTACGAACTGTCACCTCACCCGAATTCCGACTGGTGCAGGCCCGCGCTACCGCTCTCCACGAACCCGCGCCGGCCCAGCCGCACTGACCTGGCCTCAGCGGGCATGGCGCTCCGGGTGGGCCCGGCTCCAGGTCCGCATCCGTTCCGGGTAGCCGGTGCGCGCCGCCTCGTACAGCGGCACCGCGTGCTTGCGGGCGATGGACCCGGCCGCGCGCGGCGTTCCGGTACGGCGGCGGATCCACTCGCCGTCGTGCGCGATCGCCACCACAGTGGTGTCCGTCGCGGTCGTCTCCGGCTCCAGGTAGAACTCCACCCCGCGCCGGGTGGCCACGAACGCCTCCAGCGCCGCGAGGTCGTCGCGGGTCGCCTCCCGGTCCAGCTTCGTCGGGGTCGCCTCGGCACCCCGTGACCGGCGGTTGAACCAGCTCATGCCCCGCCCCTCTCCTCGACGTCCCTCCAGTGCAGCACCGGTTCCTGGCAATACGCTGCACGCCGGATGGGAGAGAGCTGACCCACGTCGGGAAATCCCCGTGGAACCCGCGGCGGGTGGGCGGTGTCCTGAGTGTGATCCGAACGGAGGCTCCCCTGGACGACGAGGCGCTCGTCACCCGCGCTCGGGCAGGTGACCTGGAGGCGTACAACCTCCTGGTCGCCCGGCACACCGCGTCCGCGTACCGGACCGCGGTGCTGCTCGGTGCCGGCTCGGACTCCGAGGACGTCATCCAGGAGGCGTTTGTGAAGGCGTACCGGAAGCTGTCCCGATACCGGGGTGACGCGTCCTTCCGGTCGTGGCTGCTCGCGATCGTCGCCAACGAGACCCGCAACCTGCACCGCTCCCGTGGCCGGCGCGACGGGCTCGTGCTGCGGGCGGCGGCAGCGGACCCGACGTCCGAGATCGCCGAGGACGACGCGGTCGGCGGGGTCCTCGCCGGTGAGCGCCGGGCATCGCTGGTACAGGCGCTGCGACAACTGCCGGTACGGGACCGTGAGGTGATCGTCTGCCGGTTCTTCCTCGATCTCACCGAGGAGGAGACGGTGTCGGCTCTGGGCTGGCCCCGGGGCACTGTGAAGTCGCGTACGTCCCGGGCGCTGGCGAAGCTCCGTGGCCTGCTCGACAGTGCGGAGGTCCGGCATGGGTGACCTCGAACGGGAACTGCGCGACCTGTCCACCTGGCTGGACACCCCCGATCCGCCCGACGTGACCGCCCGCGTCCGCGTACGGCTCGGCACGCCGTCGCCCCGGCGGCGCCGGTGGCGGTCGCTCGCCGTGGTGGCGCTCGTCGCCCTGCTGGTGGCGGTGTTGCCGCCGACGCGGGCCGCGATCGCCGACGCCGTCACGGGGCTGCTGCGCTTCGCCGGGGTCAGCATCGCCACCTCGCCCGCCCCGACGCCGCCCGCCGGCGCCGCGTCGCCGTTGCCCGGGCAGCGGACCGTCGCCCTGGACGAGGCCCAACCGTCGGTGCGGTTCCCGATCCGCCTGCCGGCGATGCTGGGCACGCCCGAACAGGTGCTGGTCGCCGACCCCGACGCCACGGGCCGGTACCGGGTGGCGACGCTGCTCTACGACGGGGGCGCGCTGCGCGTCGACGCGTTCGACGGTCACCTCGACCTGGCCTTCCACAAGGAGGTCAGCCCGCCGGGCGCGAACTGGGTCCAGGTCAACGGCGACTTCGCCGTCTGGGTCGACGGCCCGCACGCGTTGTCCTACGTGGACCGGGCGGGCGAGATCCGCCGGGAGACCGCCCGACTGGCCGGCTCGACCCTGATCTGGCAGGACGACGACGTGAGCTACCGGATTGAGGGCACCCTCACCAAGGCCGAGGCGATCGAGATCGCGCGCTCACTGGGCTAGGAACCCGACGGGCGTGGGCGGTGTCGGAAGGGTGGACGAGTCGTCGACGCGTACCGGAAGGGGTGAGATGGTTTCCTGGGGCAGGTTGACGCTGGCATCCTCGGTGGTCCTGCTGGCGGGGTGCACGACCACGACCAGCGGAGCGTCGCCGACGGCGGGTGCGGCCACCACGGCGAGCACCGCGACCGCCTGCGCGGCGCGGGTCGAGACGGGGTCCCTGCCGGACTGGGCGGACGCCGGGTTCAGCGGGGACGCGCGGGTTCCGCACGTCTTCGGCGCGAAGGGTGACATCGTGGCGGTGCTGTTCGCCCATCCGCTGCGGCAGGTCCGGACGGACGGGTCGAACAACAAGATCCTCTGGGTGGCCCGCGCCGCCACGACCTCGCCCGACCCGACCGCGCCGGCAACCCTGGTGATCACCGCGAGACTGGACGGCACGGACACCCGGGTGATCCGGGAGGTCGCCGGTGGCCCCGGTCCGTCGATCATCGACCTGCCGCAGGCCGGTTGCTGGCGCCTCGACCTGCGCTGGTCCGGGCACACCGACACGATGGACCTGGTCTACGCCCCCTGAGCCAGTGCCCCGGCCGGCTAGGCTGCCCGACGTGCTGGAGGACATGCGGACGGCGGCCCGCAACAACGCCGAATGGTGCGACATCGTCTGCGGCAGCCAAGGGCTGGTCGGCCGTACCGACGCCGACGCCTGGTCGGTCCCCCACCGTTCGCCACAGTGGTACCCGGACGCGGTCACAGTGCGGCCGGGCGTCGACGCCGAGGCCGTTCTGGCCCGCATCGACGCGGGGCCCGGCGCGTCGGTGAAGGACAGCTTCGCCGACCTCGACCTGTCCGGGTACGGGTTCCGGGTGCTCTTCGACGCCCAGTGGATCCACCGGCCAACGTCGGCACCGCCTGTGGACACGCCGCTGACCCCGGTCACCACACCCGACGAGTTGGTGGCCTGGGCGGCGGCCCACGGCGGTGGAGAGCTGTTCCGCCCCGCGCTCCTGGCCGACCCCCGCGTACGGGTGCTCGCCCGCCACGACGACCGGGGTGTGATCACCGGAGGAGCGGTGCTCAGCGGCGACGGCCCGTACGGCGTCTCCAACCTGTTCACCCGCACCGACAACTCCCGGGACGTCTGGCGCGCGGTGTCTGCCACGATGCCCAACGCGCCGCTGGTCGGCTACGAAACCACAGCGGACCTGACGCCGGCGCTCTCCGCCGGCTTCACCACCACCGGCCCTCTCCGCGTCTGGCTGCACGCCTAGCGCTCTGGCCACTGGCTCCGCGCACGGACAGCTATGCTGGGCGGCATCGGCACCGATCCGGCCATCACCGGGGAGCCTCCGGAAGAACGGGCAGTTCGACCGCCTCAGTAGAACCGGACGTCGCGGCACGTCACGTCGTGAAATTGAGCGGCGCCTGCACCATCGAGGCGCAAGCGGGGTGGTACCGCGGAGTCCTGGCCATACGCCCGGCGCTTCGTCCCCGCGTGGGCAGTGAGCAGATGCCCGCGCGAGCGGACGTGGAGTGTAGGGAGAACGTCGGTGCCGGACGGTCCGTCGAAGTCGCCATTCGTGCCACTACCCACCAAAATCGATCTTGGTGGGATGGACCGTGCGGTCATCGAGTGGTGGCAGGCAAACAACGTGTTCAACCGGAGTCTGGAGCAGACTGCCGACGGTCCGCCGTGGGTGTTCTACGAGGGTCCGCCCACCGCCAACGGCACGCCGGGCACCCACCACATCGAGGCGAGGGTCTTCAAGGACCTGTTCCCCCGGTACCGGACGATGCGGGGCTTCTCG
Organism: Micromonospora hortensis; assembly: GCF_022230935.1. Lineage (NCBI taxonomy): Bacteria > Bacillati > Actinomycetota > Actinomycetes > Micromonosporales > Micromonosporaceae > Micromonospora > Micromonospora hortensis. The sequence goes on along the minus strand of NZ_JAKKFE010000030.1, from coordinate 89,234 downwards.
GTGCCACGCCGTGCCGGGTGGGACTGCCACGGCCTGCCCGTTGAGCTCGCGGTGGAAAAGGAACTGGGGCTCAGCGGCAAGCCCGACATCGAGAAGATGGGCGTCGCGGAGTTCAACGCCCTGTGCCGCACCTCGGTGCTGCGGCACGTGGACGAGTTCGTCCAGCTCAGCGAGCGGATGGGTTACTGGATCGACCTGGAGCACCCGTACCAGACCATGTCCCCGGAGTACGTGGACAGCGTCTGGTGGTCACTGAAGCAGATCCACGACGGCGGGCGACTGGTGGAGGACTTCCGGGTCGCTCCGTACTGCACCCGCGACGGCACGACCCTGTCCGACCACGAGGTGGCGCAGGGGTACGAGACCGTCACCGACCCCTCCGTGTACGTGCGGTTTCCGTTGCGCGGGGAAGTGGCCGGTCACAGCGGTGTCGACCTGCTGATCTGGACCACCACCCCGTGGACCCTGGTATCCAACACCGCCGTCGCCGTACACCCCACTGTGACGTACGCCCTGGCCCGCACCGAGCGGGGCACGTTCGTCGTCGCCGAACCGCTGACCCGGCGGGTCCTCGGCGAGGAGGCGGAAATCCTGGCGACCGTACCGGGGTCGGCCCTTGAGGGTCTGCGGTACGAGCGGCCGTTCGACCTGGTGGACATCCCGGACGCGCACCGGGTGGTCCTCGCGGAGTACGTCACGACCGAGGACGGCACCGGCCTGGTGCACCAGGCGCCGGCCTTCGGCGCGGACGACCTCGCGGTCTGCCGCGCGTACGGGTTGCCGCTGGTGAACCCGGTCGCCCCGAACGGGAGGTTCAACGACGGCATCGACCTGGTCGGTGGGGTGTTCTTCAAGGACGCCGACGCGTTGCTCATCGACCGCCTCAAGAGGTCTGGTCGGTTGTTCCGGCACGAGCCGTTCGAACACCCCTACCCGCACTGCTGGCGGTGCCACACCCCGCTGATGTACTACGCGCAGCCGTCCTGGTACATCCGGACGACCGAGGTCCGCGACGAGCTGACGCGGGAGAACGAGAACACCAACTGGTTCCCGGAGCACATCAAACACGGCCGCTACGGCGACTGGCTGAAGAACAACATCGACTGGGCGGTGTCCCGCTCCCGGTACTGGGGTACCCCGCTGCCGCTCTGGCGATGCCCGGACAACCACATCACCGCTGTTGGTTCCCGTACCGAGCTCGGGGAGCTGGCCGGCGCCGACGTGTCCGAGCTGGATCCGCACCGCCCGTACGTCGACGAGATCACCTTCGCCTGCCCGGACTGCGGCCAGGTCGCCGCCCGGGTCCCCGAGGTGATCGACGCCTGGTACGACTCCGGGGCGATGCCGTTCGCCTCGTTGGGCTACCCCCACGTGCCGGGCAGCAGGGAGATCTTCGAGCGAACCTACCCGGCCCAGTACATCTGCGAGGCGATTGATCAGACGCGGGGGTGGTTCTACACGCTGATGGCGGTGGGCACGCTGGTCTTCGACCGGTCCCCGTACGAGAACGTCGTCTGCCTCGGGCACATCCTGGCCGAGGACGGCCGCAAGATGAGCAAGCACCTGGGCAACATCCTGCTGCCGATCCCGTTGATGGACACGCACGGCGCCGACGCGGTGCGCTGGTTCATGGCCTGCTCCGGCTCACCGTGGTCGCCGCGCCGGATCGGGCCCGGCCCACTCGACGAGATCGTCCGCAAGGTGTTGATGACCTACTGGAACACCGCGGCGTTCTTCTCCCTGTACGCGGCGAACTCGACGTGGGCGCCGCACCTGGCGCAGCCGGTCGCCCAGCGACCGGTGTTGGACCGGTGGATCGTCGGCGAGGTCCACGCCCTCGCGGCCGCCGTCGACGAACGGATGCAGAACTACGACACGGCGCGCGCCGGCCGACTGCTCGCCGACTTCATCGACGACCTGTCGAACTGGTACGTACGGCGGTCGCGGCAGCGTTTCTGGGAGGGCGATCCCAACGCCCTCACCACCCTGTACGAGTGCCTCGACATCCTCACCCGGCTACTGGCGCCGTTCATCCCCTTCGTCACGGAGGAGGTGTGGCAGCAGGTCGTCCGGCGCGGTGCCGAGTCGGCCCCCGAGTCGGTGCACCTGGCGACCTGGCCCACAGCCGACACGACAGTGATCAGCACGGAGTTGTCGTCCCAGGTGGCCACGGCGCGGGCATTGGCCGAGGCGGGCCGGTCCGCGCGTAAGGCGAGCGGCCTGCGGATCCGCCAGCCGTTGAGCCGGGCGCTCGTGGGTCTGCCGGCCGGCACCGTCCTCCCGCAGGCGTTGCTGGACGACATCGGCGACGAGTTGAACGTCAAGGTCCTCCAGCCGCTCGATGCCCAGAGCGGGGTCATCGACGTGCAGGTCAAAGCCAACTTCCGGACCCTGGGCCGCCGGTTCGGCAACCGCACCCAGCACGTCGCGAAGGCAATCGCCGGCGTGACCCCCCGGGACCTGGTCGACGGCGTCCGGGCGAACGGGACGTACCCACTGTCGGTCGACGGCGCGCAGGTCGAGGTGGGCCTGGACGACATCCTGATCACGGAGGTGCCGCGCACCGGTTGGGTAGTGGAGTCCCAGCGCGGCGCGACGATCGCGTTGGACACCGAGATCACCCCCGAACTGGCGGCCGAGGGCGTCGCACGGGACGTCGTCCGCATCATCCAGCAGGCCCGCCGCGACGCCGACTTCGAGGTCTCCGACCGGATCACGGTGTCGATCGCCGCCCCCGCGGACGTCGCGGCGGCGATCTCCACGCATCAGAAGCTCATCGCGCACGAGACCCTCGCGCTCCAACTGACGGTCGTGGACACGTTGTCGGAGGGGTTCCCCGGCACCGTGGGCGACGGTCAGGACATCGTCGTGCACGTCGTGCGGGCCTGAGCGGGCGACCGTAACCGGCGCGGGTGCGCGGCGCAGTCGGCCGCGCACCCGCTACCGCCCGGCGGCGAGGTGGGTCAGTTCTTAACCACCGACGGAGCGGTCTCAGCGGAGTGCGGCGGACGCAGCACCGGCACCAGCAGCAGGGTCGGCAGCAGCAACAGCGGCACCGCCAGCAGCGCGCGTAGGGTGCCGACCTCGTCGCCGACCAGCCCCAGCAACGGCGGGCCACCGAGGAACGCGGTGTAGCCGATCACCGCGACCACGCTCACCCGCACCGCCGCGTGCGCCTCGTCGTCGGCCGCCGCGCTCATCCCGACGGGGAAGCCCAGCGACGCACCCAGGCCCCACAGCGCGACGCCGATGACGGCCACCGGCCCGGAGCCCGCCAGCACGGCCAGGCCGGCGCCGACCACGGCAAGGCCGATGGTGCCGCTGAGCACCGGCACCCGACCCCACCGGTCCAACGCGATGGTGCCGACAGTGCGGCCGACGGTCATGCCGACCACGAAGACCGCGAAGACCGCCGCGCCGGCGGCCTCGCTCAAATCCCGTCCATCAATGAACGCCACGGCCAGCCAGTCGTTGGCGGCACCCTCGGTGAACGCCGCCACCAGCACGAACAGGCCGATCAGCAGGGTGCGCGGCTCCCGCCAGGCGGCGAGTTGCGCTCGGCGACGGGCGGCCGGGGTGGCGTCCGCCGGGTCGCCGGTGTGGTCGCTGCCCACGGGCAGGAACGTCCGGGCGGCGAGCGCGGTGCCGGCCAACACGACCACCGCCACCGCGACGAGATGCGCGCCGACCGACACGTCGAACCGGGCCGCCCCGGCGCCGAGCGCCGCTCCGGCCACCGAACCGAGACTCCACCCAGCGTGGAACCGGGGCATGATCGTGCGGCCCAGCCGCCGTTCCACCGCCGCGCCCTCGACGTTCATCGCCACGTCGCAGGCGCCGGAGCCGTAGCCGAGAGCGACCAGTCCCAGGGCGACGATGGCGAACGACCCGGTCATCGTGGCGCCCAACCCCGCCACGGTCAGGCCGACCGCGACCAGGACTGTGGCCATCGTGACGGTGCGGGCGGCACCGAACCGCTGGGCGAGCAGGCCGGAGGTGGGCATGGCGAGCAGCGCGCCGACGCTCATCGCCAGCAACAGCAACCCGAGTCGGCCGGCGGAGAGGTCCAACGCCTCCCGGACGGCCGGGACGCGGGAGAACCAACTGCCGACGGCCAGCCCGTTGAGGGTGAAGGTGACGGCGACGCCGTTGCGGGCGAGCCGCACCGCCCGCAGGGTCGGCGAGGCGTTGTCCGGGGCTACGGGTCGACTGGTGGGGGCGCTCACGAGGGTGGGTCCTCTTTCTCGGGGTGATCTCCTGGCACGATCGCACACCTGAGAGCGCTACCACCACAACCGGGAACCGCCCCTTACCGCTGCTGGTCCGGCCGGGGCATGATGTGAGCAGGCGTTGGTCCGACCGGACGGGCCGCCGCAGGAGGCGACGATGACGACAGCGGCACACCGACCGGCCACTCTCGAGGACGTGGCCCGGGTCGCCGGGGTGTCCCGGTCCACGGCGTCGCGGGTGATCGCCGGCACCGGGTTCGCCTCGCCGGCCGCCCGGAAACAGGTCACGGCAGCCGTCGACCAGCTCGGCTACGTGCCCAATCCGGCTGCCCGGGCGCTGGTCCGCGGCGGCGGCGTACGCCTGGTCGTGGCCGTCCAGGGGACCAGCGCGGCGGTGCTGGACGATCCGTACGTGCACCAGGTGGTCGGCTCGGCCGCCCGGGTGTGCACGCCCGCCGGTGTCGGTGTGGCACTGTACTGGCTGCCGTTCGGCGACCCCCGCAGCCTCGACCAACTCGACGGGGATCGCAGCGTGTGCGGGGTGATCCTGGTCAACACGACCGAGGAACTGCTGGAGGCGGTGCCCCGGTCGCTACGCGGTCGGGTGGTCTCGATCGGCGTCGGCTCGGCGACAGTGCCATCATTCGACGTCGACAACGCCGCCGGCTCCGAGGAGGTGCTGCGCCATCTGTACGCCTCGGGTCGCCGCCGGATCGCCATGGTGACCGGCCCCCGCTGGCTGCCCTGCGCGCAACGCCCGGTGCGGACGTACCGCCGGCTCATGGCCGAGGCTGGCCTACCGGAGCGGATACTGCCCGGGGACTTCCGGGCGGCCCGCGGCCGTACGGCGGCCGGCGAGGCGCTCAACCGCTGGCCGGACATCGACGCGATCTACGCGAGCAGCGACGACACCGCGCTCGGCGTGATCGCGGGCCTGCGGGACGCCGGTGCGCGGGTGCCCGGCGACGTCGCGGTGGCCGGCTTCGACGACATTCCGTTGGCCGGGATGACCGCCCCGGCGCTGACCACGGCGAGTCATCCGGTGGGGCGGATCGCCGTCGCCGCGGCCACCGCCCTGCTGGATGGGCGCCCGGCGGCTCCGGTGACCCTCTTCCCGTCCGCCCTGGTGGCGCGGGCCAGCGCCTGAGTCGACGCTCGATCGAACACGCCGACGGTTAACCCCGCACGGGCCGGGTAACCGCGTTGGACCTTTCGTCCACCGCGAGGAGCGCCGACCCGTGTCCGACTCCGCGCCGTCGCACTGGGACCCGGCGCCGAGCCCCCGGGACGGCCGGTTGACCGCCCGCCGCCACCCGCCGGTGGCGCCGGGCCGCACCGGGCTGGTGCCGATGGCCGGCCCCGATGGCGGCCGGCTGGCCCTGGGGTACGCCCCAGAGCCCGCCAGCGACGGTTCGGCCTACCGGTTGGTGCTGCTCCTGCACGGTGCGGGCGGCTCGGCGCGACAGGGGCTGGACCTGCTCTTGCCGGTCGCGGACGCGCAGCACCTGCTGCTGGTCGCCCCGGACTCGTCAGCGGCCAGTTGGGACCTGATCGCCGGCGGCTTCGGGGCGGACGTGGGGCGCATCGACGGGCTGTTGGCGACCGTCTTCGACACCTACCCGGTGGCCGACGTGACGGTCGGCGGCTTCTCCGACGGCGCCTCGTACGCGCTGTCGCTGGGCCTGGCGAACGGGGATCTGGTCGACGCGGTGCTGGCCTTCTCCCCCGGTTTCGCCGCGCCACCGGTCACCCACGGTCGGCCACGGATCTTCATCTCGCACGGCGTCGACGACCGGGTGTTGCCCATCGACGTGTGTAGCCGTCGCCTCGTTCCCCACCTTCACGACCTCGGCTATGACGTGACCTACCAGGAGTTCCCCGGCGGCCACGAGATCCCCGCCCCGATCCGCGATTCCGCCATCGTCTGGCTCACCGCCCATCCCCCACGGGCAGGGAACCACAGTTGAGCGGTGCGGACGTCAAACCGGCGGAAGGCCCAGGGCGTCGTCGACGCGGGCGAGGACGGCGGCGTCGTCCTCCGGGTTGACGCCGCGCAGTAGGTCGATGGCCGTGGCCCGGACCTGACCGATGATCATCACTAGGGGCAGGGTCTGCGTGGGACCGAAGAGCTGCCCGGCGGCGTGTACCGCTGCCAACGCCGACTCGTCGGCCCGGGTGGCGTGTCGGTCGGCGGTCTCCTCCTGCCCGTTCAGGTCGGCGGCGAGGGCGGCACCGGCCTGACGGACCGCCTCGGCCAGTGACCGCAGGGCGGCACCCAGCTCAGGCGGGGCCGCAGTGTGCAGCCGGCTGAGGGTCACGCCCGCACGGGCCAGCACCCGGACGTTACGGACCGCGTAGTCGATCTGGCGGATCGACTCGTCCACCGAACGCAGCCGACCGATGTGCCGACGTCGACGGACGTTGAGCCGCAGCGCCTCACCGGCGGCCAGCACACCGTCGCGCAGTCCGTCCACCCGGGCGTCCATCCCCCGCGCCTGCCGCAGCGCGGCGACCGCCGCCGGCTCGTCGCGGTCGTCCAACGCGTCGGCGATCCCGCCGAGCAGCCCGGCCAACTCGTCGAAGGTCCGCCGCACCTCGGCGACCAGCGGCGCGAGGGGATGCCGGGCGTCGACCAGCAGGCTGGCCGCGAGGGCGACCGCGCCGCCGACCAGCGCGTCGACGAAGCGGAACGGCACCAACGAGCCGTCCGGCGGTGCGACCACCACCAGGTAGAGCGCGGAGACCGCCGCCTGAACCAGCGTCACGCCGGTGGCGCCGAAGGCCACCGCGAGGAGGACTGTGAGCAGGATGACGGTGAACACCGTCCAGGTGCTGCCCGGGCCGAGCGCCTGCACCACCAGGTCCGCGACGAGCACCCCGGCGGCGACCCCGAGGACGACCTCGACGGCCCGGCGGATGCGCTGCCCCCGGGCCTGCCCGAGGACGATCAGCGCGGCGGCCGGCGCGAAGAAGGGCTGCGGGTGCCCGAGCAACCGGGTCGCCAGCAGCCAGGCCACGGTCGCCGAGACGGTCGCCTCCAGCACCGGCCGCCAGCCGTGCCGCAACCGCCCGCCGGCCGTCCGCAGGCCGCTGAACCGCACCATCGCCCAACCTCCCCCACCCACCCACCCACGCCGCCCGGCCCGCCGCCCCGACCCCGACCCCGACCCGCAGCCCCGGCCCCGGCCCCGGCCCCGGCCCCGGCCCCAGCTCACCACACCCACCACCAGCTCACGCCGGCACACCGCCAGCTCACCGCAGCACCCTGTCCGCTCCCCCTTTGGAGCTGATGCCGTAGACGAATCAGGCGCGATGTCGCAAACGGTTCAGCTCCACAGGGCCGGCCCACGACACCATGCCGGCGGCCCACGGCATCAGGCGCGATGTCGCAAACGGTTCAGCTCCAAAGGGCCGGCCCACGACACCAAGCCGGCGGCCCACGGCATCTCGGGGCGATCGTCTCCCATCACGCGGCGGACCTGATCACCGGGCTGCTCGCGACCCGCCCGGGTGCCAGCGCGCAGACGGGCCCGCACCCAGCCAGGCCCGCACACCGTCGGGTCCGCACGCAGCCGGGCCCACACACCGTCAGGCCCACACCGTCAGGCCCACACCGTCAGGCCTGACGGCCCGCTCGCCGACCGGCGCCGGCCGGGTCAGCTTCCGGTGAGGGCGCGTAGCAGCGTACGGACGGCGGCGCTCAGGTCGGCCCGGCTGGCCGCGGTGCCGGGCGGTGGGGCGCTGAGCGCGCCCGCGCCGGCCAGCCGGTCGAAGAGCAGCCCGTCCACGAACGCCACGAACTGGTCGCCCTGCCGGTCGGGGTCGGTGGCCCCGGCCCGGGTCAGCAGATCCCGGGCCTGCACCCGCAGGCCGGTGCCGTGTTGCAGGATGCCGCGCAGCTCGGGCCGGTGCACCGCCTCCAGCAGGCAGGCGTAGCGGGCGAGGCTTCGGCTGCGTCCGGTGCTCAGCCAGCGGTCGAGCACCTCGGCGACACCGCCCGCGAGGGCGTCGAGGTCGCCGCTGTCGAGCCGGGGGGCAGGCGTCGGGGGTGGCGGGCCGGTCGGCAGGTCGTACGCGGCCAGGTCGGCCCGGTCCCGTTCGGCGAGCCGTCCGACGACTGCCTCGATCAGCGCCTGTCGGGTCCGCAGGTACGCCGAGGTGGTGCCCGGCGGCATTCCGGCGCGGCCGTCGACCGCCCGGTGGGTCAGGGCTCGCATGCCACCGTCGGCGATCAGTTCGATGGCCGCGTCGGTCAGTGTCGCGATCCGGTTCTCCCGCGCCGTCATGGCACTCCTCCCTTCTGGTGGTCCGGAGGTAGTATCACTCTTCTACAGGTGTAGAAGGAGGATCGACATGGACGACTCACACGCGGTGGTGGTGGGCGCCGGCATCGGCGGGTTGAGCGCGGCGCTCGCCCTGCACCGGCAGGGGTGGCGGGTCACCGTGCTGGAGCGCGCCCCCGAAATGCGCGAGGTCGGCGCCGGCCTGAGTCTGATGGCCAACGCCGTGCGCGCGCTGGACGCCCTCGGCCTCGGCCCGGCCCTGCGCCGGGGTGGACACGGTGAGGCACCCGGTGGGATTCGCGACCGGCACGGGCGATGGTTGTCCCGGGTGGACGCCTCGGAGATGATCCGGCAGCTGGGCACCACGGCGCTCGGCGTGCACCGGGCCACGCTGCACCGCATCCTGCGCGAGGCCCTGCCGGCGTCGTCCCTGCACACAAACGCCGTGGTGGCGCACGTCGAGTCCGGCCCGTACCACGCCGAGGTGCGCTACCAGGGGCCGGACGGCCCCCACACTCTCACCGCCGATCTGGTGGTCGGTGCCGACGGCCTTCGTAGCCGGGTGCGCGCCCAGCTCTGGCCGCACCACCCCGGCCCGGTGTACGCCGGATCGACGACGTGGCGGGCGGCAATCGCCTTTCCCGATCCGATCCCGGCCGCCATCACCTGGGGGCCGGGAGCCGAGTTCGGCATGGTGCCGATCGGCGACGGTCAGCTCTACTGGTACGGCGCGCTGAACGCCCCGCCCGGCGGCCACGCCCCCGACGAGCTGGCAGCCGTGCGGGAGCGCTTCGGCGACTGGCACGACCCCATCCCGGCGCTTCTCGCGGCAACCCCACCCGACGTCGTGCTGCGCAACGACATCAACTACCTGGCCGAGCCGCTGCCCTCGTACGTCCGGGGCCGGGTGGCGCTGCTCGGCGACGCCGCCCACCCGATGACACCCAACCTCGGGCAGGGCGCCGGGCAGGCCATCGAGGACGCGGTGGTGCTCGGAACGGTCTGCGCCAGCGGCGCCACGGGAGTGCCGGCCGCCCTGGCCGCATACGACGAGCAGCGTCGACCACGCAGTCAGTCCATTGCCCGCGCCTCCTACGTCGCCGGCCGGTTCGGACAGCAGCTGCACAACCCAATTGCCCTCACGATGCGCACCATCGCGTTGCGGCTCACCCCGGGCCGGGTCGCCCTGCGCAGCATGGCCCGTTACGCGGACTGGCGACCACCGGCGGGCTGAGCTGGCCCAGCGATCCGGCCGGTGGCCAGGGCGGCGTACTCCGCCGAGGCGAGGAACTCGGTCAACACCTCCACGGTGCCCGGCGTCCACTGACGACCGTCGAGCACCTTGGCGCCGGGGACGAAGAGCATCGCCGCGCCCTCGCCGAGCACCACGTCCTCCTGCCGGGCCCTGGTGCTGCCGAGGAAGTAGTGCTTCTCCCGGGCCAGCTCGGGCAGCGATTGCACGGCGACCGGTTGCAGTGGACCGTCGGCGCGCAGGCCGGTCTCCTCCAACAACTCCCGCTCGGCGGTCTGCTCCGGCGTCTCCCCCGGCTCGCCGTGGCCGCCGGGCAGCCCCCACACGTTCGGGTGGTGCGTCGCGTCGCCGTCGCGCAGTTGCAACAGCAGCTGCCCGTCGGGATCTACCAGCAGGACGCACGCGACAATTCTCATCGGACCAGACTACGGCCGACGAGGAACCGTCGTTGCCCCAAAGCTCCAGAATAGTCATTCGGGTCCTCGTGGGGGCCAATCAAAGACGACAGCGCGCCGGTACAATCGGCGACTTCGTTGTGACCGATCGCTGACTGCTGATAGTGAAAGCGATCACACACACTGACCCCATGAACAGGAGAGTCAACCGCGGTAGGGCACTCCGCGTCGCGGTGTGCCTCGTTCTTCTCGCCGCGCTGAGCGGCTGCATGCAGCTCAACATGGGGTTGACCGTCAACGCCGACGACACGGTCGACGGGCAGCTCCTGCTGACGGCCCAGAAGTCCGTGCTGAGCGGTCGTAACAAGAACCTGCCGGTCGCCTTCGCCGAGCTGCGGCAGAACATCCCCGCCCTACCGGCGGGCGAGGAAACCCTTTACCAGGACGACACTTTCTACGGTTCCCAGATCAGTTACCGCAAGGCGCCGCTGGCCGGTTTCGACACCGAGAGCGTGAAACTGGTCAGGGATGGCGATCTCTACCGCTTCACGCTGCCGCTGGATCCGAAGAAATATGGCGGAAAGGTTGCGGAGCAGAATCCGCAAAACCAACAGGCGTTCCTCAAGCTCATGTCGTTCGAGATCTCGGTGACATTTCCCGGACGGGTGATCGACAGCAACGGCACCGTCAACGGCCGTTCGGTCAGTTGGAAGGTCGATCCCAACCAGGAGAAGCCAGCCGAACTGCGGGCGGTGGCCGAGGCGCCACCTCGACCGTCCACCTCGCCGGTTGCCGCCGGCGAGGAGGACGACGGCGGATTCCCCTGGCTGCTGGTCGTCGGCGGTGTCCTCCTCCTGCTGCTGCTCGCCGCGGTGGGCGTACTCCTGGTGCGCCGCCGTCACCCCGCGGCGCCGGTGGCGCCCGGTCCGACCCCGCCGCCGGGCCCGCCCGCCGGCGCCCCGGGGCCTGGCTGATCCATCTGGTGGCCGGCTCAGCCGGCCACGCCCGGCTCCGGCCGCCCCCGGAAACGACGGCGACCGGCCCCGGTGCTCCCCGTGGGGGGCACCGGACCTCACCACCACCACATCCCGGTCGCACCATCGCAGAAGGGGGATCGTCATGAACGATCTCTTCACCTGGGCAGCCCTGGGGACCATCGCCGGCGCGAGCGCCGCCACCCTGCTGGCCACCAACGTCATCGGCGGGCTGATCGGCCCGAGCGGCGACAAACTCCGCAAGTGGATCGCCATCGCCATCGCGCTGCTGCTGTCCTACCTGACAGCGGCGTTCGCCGACGACGCCGGCGCCGAGAAGTGGATCATCGCGTTCTTCAACGCGCTGGTCATCTTCTCCGCCGCGCTCGGCGTCAACCAGTTCCCGCCCGGCAACCGACAGGCGACGCCGACCCAGGTCGCGAGCGGTCGTGAGCCCCGAGTCTTCCGTTCCTGGGTCTGAGGGGTGTCGTCATGGTCTTCGGAATTCTCAGCGCAGCCATCCAGGTCGGCTTCGCCGCCCTGCTCGGCTTCCTCGCCGGTGGCTCGATCGGGCTGCTGATCAGCGCCGTCGTGGGCCTGGTGGTCGGCGCGGTCTTCGGCTGGTCGGTGGCCTCCGCCGGGGTGTACGGCTCGGATGCCCGCGGCATCTTCCTCTTCGTCGTCGACCACACCTGGAGTCTGCTCAACACTGTCGTCGGCGCCATCTACCTGACCGTGCACCTGATCTTCGGGCACTCACTGGACCGGCCCACGTCACTGAACAGCGGTCGGGTCAGCGTGGTGGAGGGGGTCTCGCCCCGTTACGCCACCACCATCGGCACCGTCTGCGCCGGCTCCAGCTCCGGCATCCAGCGGCACGAGGACGTGCACATCTTCCAGGGTCGCCTGCTCGGGCCGCTCTACATCCCCCTCGTCCTGGCCAACTACGTCCTGTTCACCATCGCGCCGGTGTGGCTGCTCTACCACGACCACACCAACGCGCCGATCAACCGCTTCACCCGATACTTCGAGATCGGCGTCTACCCGCACGTGTGGAACGAGGCCATCGCGTACCGGATCCAGGGGACGCCGCCGCGATGACCACCCACGGGCGCGGACCGATCGAGACCGCCACCGCCGAGTTGGTCGCCTGGGTGACCAGCGCGGCGGGGCAACCGGTCCCGGTCGGTCCGCCCCGCGCGTGCGACGACGCCGACGGACTCACCCTCTGGCCGATGGACCTGCGCCCTGCCCGGCAGACCCGCTCCAGCGGCGCGGTCCGCGAACCGTACCGGTTCACTGTCCGCCACCTGCTCTGCGTCACCGGTCCGGCCGGGTTGCCCCGGCTGGACCGGGTGCTCACCGCCGCGACCAGCGACGGCAACTACCCGGTCGTGCTGGAGGCCGGCGACCCACCACTGTGGACGGCGTTCGGTACGGCGCCCCGCCCGGCGCTGCTGATCGACGTGGCGGCACAGGTGGACCACCCGACTCCGGCCGCGCCGCCGGTGCTGCAACCGCTGCGGTTGCGGCAACTCGACGTGCGCAGCCTCGGTGGGCGGGTGATCGGCCCCCAGGAGCAGCCACTGGCCGCGATGCGGGTCGAGCTGCCCGCCACCGGGGCCGCCACCCACACCGACACCGAGGGCCGGTTCCTGATCGTCGGCGTTCCGCATGACCCCGAGCACCCGAGCCCGGTCCGGCTGCGGCTGACCGGACGCGGGCTCGTCCTCACCGCCGACGTCGACCCGACCGAGGACGACATCGTCATCGTCTGCGCGCCACCGACCCACTGACACCCACAGGCACAGGAGGACCGATGCCCAGTTACTTCTCCCCCGGCATCTACGTCGAGGAGGTCCCCAGCGGCGCCCGACCGATCGGGCCGGCGAGCACCAGCATCGCCGCCTTCGTCGGCGTCGCCCCGGACCGCTCCGCCCACCTGGGCAAGGCGGTGCCGGTCAACAACTGGACGGAGTTCCTGCGGCTCTTCGCCGGTGGGGAGCGGGTGGAGAGCACCCCGCTGGCTCGCGCGGTCTTCGGCTTCCTGGACAACGGGGGCGCGCGCTGCTGGGTGGTCAACGTCGGCGAGGGTGGCGCGATCACCGGCTCCGGGCAGCGGCGCGGTGGTCTGCAACTGCTGGAGGCCGTCGACGAGATCTCCATCATCGCCGCGCCCGGTTTCCACGACGTGGTGTCCCACGAGGCGCTGCTCAGCATGGCCGAGCGCACCCGCACCATGGTCGCGATCTGCGACCCGGCACCGGACATCGACGACATCTCCGCGTTGACCCGGGTGGCCACCCCGTCCTCCGGCAAACCGCCCAAGCCCGCCGAGGGTACGGGAGGCGGCGCGGCCGGCGGTCCCGGCGGCAGCGCGGCCCAGCCGGGCGGCTCCGGCGGCCACGAGGGGGCCGCCTACCGGCCGCGACAGTCCGAGTTCGGCGCGTTCTACTACCCCTGGCTACGGGTACGCGACCCGATCAGCGGCGAACTGGAACTCACCCCGCCGAGCGGGCACCTGGCCGGCATCTGGGCCCGCACCGATGCCCTGCGCGGGGTGCACAAGGCACCGGCCAACGAGCCGGTACGCGGGGCCGTCGACCTGGGCTACCTGGTCACCCGACCGGAACACGACGTGCTCAATCCCAAGGGCGTCAACGTGATCCGCTACTTCGCCGGTGAGGGCATCCGCGTCTGGGGCGCCCGTACGCTCGCCGCCGAAGCCAGCGAGTGGCGCTACCTCAACGTCCGACGCCTCAGCATCGCCATCGAGCAGGCAATCGCCAACGGCACCCGGTGGATGGTGTTCGAGCCCAACGACTTCACCCTCTGGCGTTCGATCCGACGCGACATCGGGGCGTTCCTCACCCGGGTGTGGCGCGACGGCGCGCTGCTGGGGCGCAGCCCGGAGGAGGCGTTCTTCGTCAAGTGCGACGAGGAGACCAACCCGCCGGACGTCCGCGACGCGGGCATGGTGATCGCCCACATCGGCATCGCGGTCGTCAAGCCCGCCGAATTCGTGGTGTTCAAGCTGAGCCAGTGGGCCGGCGGCACCGAGACCGAGACGATCGGAGGCTGACATGCCCACCACCGCCACCCCGCAACCCGGGGCCCCGGTCGACCCGTACCGGGCCTACAACTTCCGACTGCTCATCAACGGCGTCACCAACGGCCACTTCACCGAGATGACCGGGTTGGAGGTGAACATCCCCGGGCAGCCATACCGGGAGCACGGCCTGGGTCGGATGCGGATGGTGCCCGGTCAGGCCGAGTACGAGCCGGTGACGCTGCACTTCGGCCTCACCGCCTCCCGAGAGTTGTGGGACTGGGTGAACGCCACCGCCCAGGGCACCCTCAACCGGCGCAACGTCTCGGTGGTGCTGCTCGACTCGGTCGGGACGGCCGAGGTGCTGCGCTGGAACCTGATCGACGCCTGGCCCACCCGGTGGCGCGGGGCACACCTCAACACCCTCAGCCACGAGATCGCCATCGCCTCGCTGACCCTGCGCTACGAGGGCCTGGAGCTGGAGACCGGCGGTGCCACCGCGCCGACGCCCGCGTAGCTGGCTGGCCGGCCGGTTGCGCTCGGCGGCCGGGGCGGCGCAGCGCCTCGCCGGGCGGGTCGAGCCCGCTGGCCAGCTTCCACCGTCGACGCAGACGCCCGTGGTGGCCCCACGCCGCTTCGGGGAGCCTCCGCGGCACTGGCTGGACCTGGTCGCCGCCCACGCGCCCGGCCTGCTGCATGACCTGGACCTCGACCCTTCCCCGACCGGCATCGCCGAGGTCGGGGCCCACAGCGACGGGCAGGGCGGATCCACCGGTCGGGTCGACGCCGACGGTGCGGACCCGGCCGCGAACGCCAGGCCCGACGGGTCCGGCAGGTCCAGCAGGTCCAGCAGGTCCAGCAGGTCCAGCACGTCCGGCAGGTCCGACGGGTCCAGCAGGTCCAGCAGATCCGGCAGGCTCGGCAACGAGGGGGACGCGGGTGGTTCCGGTGCGAGCGGGACGCCTTCGTCCGGCTCGGACCTGACAACCCCGCCGGCCGGATCCACCCGGCCGGACGCGTCGCGCCCGCCGGCCGGATCCACCTGGCCGGTGAGACCGAGCGCGGAGGTGCCCCCGGAACGGCGGACGACCCGGCTCGACACCACGAACCCGGACACCACGAACCCCGACACCACAGCCCTCGACCCCGCGGCCGCCGACGCGAGCGAGCTGCCCCGGGCGGATGGACCCCGACAGCCGATCCCCTCCATGGTCTTCGGGCAGCACAGTTCGCCGAGCGGCCGCCCGCACCGGGCGGAGGCCGAAGTCACCCGAACCACCTCACACCCGCCCCTGGAAGCTCTGTGGTCCGGCGAGGTCGACCACTGGCGTTCCGCCGACTCGTCTCCCGTACGACCCACCGCCGACCGGCTCTCCGGTGGTCGCGACGGGTTCCGGGGCGACGGGGACGGTCAGCCCTCCCCCAGGGAGGACCCGAGCGGTCACCTGCGTGGCGATGCACCCAGCGCGGCCCGGTCGCCGGGAGTGGACGCGGTGGTCGCGCACCGCCCTGTGAGCGGGTCGAACCGGGACGGGATCGACCCGGCCTGGACCGGCTACACGGCGACGAGCGCCGGGAACCCGTCGACCTCTGCGCGCGGCGACCTGGATCGCCTCGCTGACGGTGGCCCCTGGCTGGCCCTGCCCGGCGAACCGGCGCGACCCCGGCCACCGGCCGCGCCGCGCGACGCCGGTACGGGAACGGCCAGCGGCGGACGAGCGCCCGGCATTGACGGGCCGCCGCCCAGCGCGGTGGCGCGGAGCGTCGACCCGTGGCCGGCTCTGCCCGACGACACCGCGCTGTGGTCTGTCGCCGGCACGGCGGTGGACACCGCCCAGCTGACCCGACTGGACCGGGAACAGGCGGCTGACTGATGGAACGCGTCGCCTTCCTCATCGACTCCTCAGGCGTTCGGGTGGACTGCCTGCTCAACCCGGAGACCGTGCAGGTGACCCGGCTCGCCGGCGTACGCCAACGGGGTGCCGGCGGCGGGCAGCTCACCGGGGCCGGTCTGGCCGACGACCCGCTGGTCTTCACCGGCGGTGGCCGTACCGAGCTGGTGCTGGACCTGCTCTTCGACGTCGACTTCGTGGAGGCGCAACTGCGTCCGGCCGACGTCCGGGTGCTCACCCGTCCGCTGTGGATGCTGGCGGAGAACTCCACGGCCGAGCATGGTTGGCTGCGACCGCCGTTGGTCCGGTTGGTCTGGGGCAAGACCTGGAACGTGCCGGGTGTGATCATCGCGGTGGCGGAACGGTTCGACGCGTTCACCGGCACCGGGTCGCCACGCCGGTCCTGGCTGCGGCTGAAGCTGGTCCGCGCCGCCGAGACGGCCGATCAGGCCGAGGCCGGCTTCGCCGAGGAGTTGGCCGCCGCGAGCACCCCGACCGCCGCGCCGGGCAGCGCGGTGATCGCCGCCGGTGACGGCGCGGCCGAGCCGAGTCGCTCCGGTGTGCGTTTCGACCTGCTGGCCAACGACGCGCTGGGCTCGCCGCTGCGCTGGCGGCTGCTGGCCGACCACAACCGGATCACCGATCCGTTGGCCGTGCCGGCCGGCACCACCCTCGCCGTCCCACCACCCGGCGCGCCGAGCGGTGGATCGGTGGTGGGTGCGGTGACCGGCGCCGCGCGGGCGCTGGCCGGCGCGGCGGGTGCCGGCGCGTCGTTCGTCGGGGCCTCGATCGCCACCGCGCCCGCCGCCTGGGGCCCGTCGGGCCCCACGGCCACCAGCACCAACCCGGGGGGTACGCCATGACCAGCGTCGCGCCCCGGGCGTTGATCGTCCTGCTGGACGGCGCCGAGCTGGTCGGCGCGGCTCGTCAGCGCGTCCGCTCAGTGCGGGTCGCGGCCCGGCTCGACCAGCCCACCCAGGCCGAGCTGGTGCTCGCCACCTCCGCCGGGACCGGCGCGTTCGACCCGGCGGTACGCCCCGGGACGGCGCTCGACGTACGGCTCGCCGACCACGCGGACGCCCTGTTCACCGGTGAGGTCACCTGCGTCGAGGTGGAGTACGCCGCCGACGGGGCGGCGGTGCTGCGGCTGCGGGCGTACGACCCGCTGCACCGGCTGCGTAAGCGGCAGGGGTTGCGGGTCTTCACCTCGGTGACCGCCGTCGAGCTGGCCCGGGAGCTGTGCGGCGCGGTGGGGCTGACGGTCGACGCCGAGGTCGACGGCCCTCGGTTGGAGCGGCTGCTTCAGCACCGGCACAGTGATCTGGAGCTGCTGCGCGAGGTGACCGGCCGGGCCGGGCTGCACCTGGCCGCCGACGGGGACACGGTCCGGCTGGTCACCCTCGCCGGCTACGGGGAGCCGGTCGCGTTGGCGCTCGGCGCGGGGGTGCACACGGTGCGCCTGTCCATGAACACCGACCAGGCCAGCGGTGCCAGCGCGGCCCTGGGCTGGCATCCGCAGCGGGCCGAGGTGATCAGCCAGCAGGTCGACGCGGCCCGCTGCGGGCGGCCCGCCGACGACCGCCCGGATTCGGCGGACGTGGGCGCCGACGGCGTTCGTACCGCCGTGAACCAGCCCGGCCGCAGCGACGACGAGTTGGCGGCGCTGGCCCAGGCCCGGCTGGACACCCGGGCGGCGGCGCTGGTCACGGCCGAGGGGGTGGCCGAGGGCGATCCGGCGTTACGGCCGGGACGTCGCGTCGACCTCGGCGGGGTGCCCGACCCGGTCGCCGGGACGTACGTGCTGACCGAGGTGGTGCACACGGTGGACGGCAACGGGCACCTGACCCGTTTCTCCACGGTGCCGCCGGCCACCCCGACAACCCCGACCGGCGGCGCGGTGGTCACCCTCGGCAACGTCACCGACGTCGCCGACCCGGACGGGCTGGGCCGGGTCCGGTTGACCCTGCCGGCGTACGGGGACCTCGACGCCGGCTGGCTCGCCGTGCTCTGCCCCGGCGCCGGGCCGGGCAAGGGTCTGGTGGCGCTGCCCGATCCGGGCGACACCGTGCTGGTGGTGCTGCCGGGCGGCGAGCCGGCCTCGGGCATCGTGCTCGGTTCGCTGTTCGGCGCCGTCGAGCCGTACGACGCGGGCATCGACGACGGAAAGGCCCGCCGCTGGACGATGCGCACCGCCGGCGGGCAGTCGATCGTCGTCGACGACGTGCGGCGCAGCCTGCGGCTGGGCACCCAGGGAGGCAGCTTCCTGGAGCTGACCCCCGACCTGGCCACCCTGCACGCGGCGTCCGACCTGGTGATCTCCGCACCCGGCCGGGCCATGGTGGTGCGCGCCCGCAGCGTGGACTTCCTGCACGCCGAATCGACCGAGGACCCGACCACCGCGGCGGAGCAGGCCCGTTCGCTCGCCCGCGCCCACCATGAAGGAGGCGGCTGATGCGCTGGATCCACAGTGACTCCGTGATCACCTGCGATCACGACGGCCGGGTCGAGAACCGACCCTCGCGGCACTGGGTGACCGTCACCGGTGTGCCCGTGCTCGTCGACGACGACCCGGAGGGACGCAAGATAGTCGCCTGCCCGAACTACGGCCCGACCATCAAGCCGTGCACGACGACGCTGACCGTCCGGGTCGGCTACAGCGACTGGGTCCGCGTCGACGGGCACCGGGTGGTGCTGTCGCACCTGGAGGGGTTCACCAACGGCACACCGCCAGGGTTGGTCAAGCACACGGTGCGCGACCCCCGCCAGCAGTTCCTGGGGGCGGACCGATGAGGGCCTTCCGCTTCGTCGGCGCCGGCTTCGACGCCGGTCGCGCCGGCGGGTTGGCGCTCACCGCGGCCGGCGGCCTGGCGATGACCGAGGGCGACGAGAGCGTCCGGCAGGCGCTGTTCCTGCTCCTGTCGACCACGCCGGGCGAGCGGCTGATGCGACCCGGGTACGGCTCCCGGCTGCACCGGTTGATCTTCGCGCCCAACGACGACACCACTGCTGGTCTGGCCATCCACTACGTCCGGCAGGCCATCGCCCGCTGGGAGCCCCGCGTCGAGGTGATCGACGTGGACGCCGGGCCGGACCCGGACGACGCGTGGCGGTTGGTGATCCGGTTGGACTACCGGGTGCGGGCCAGCCTGACACCCGGGCAACTGGTCTTCTCAGTGGATCTACTCCCGGTCGACGAGCCCGCCCAGGGAGGAGCGTCATGACGCTGCCCGTGCCGCACCTGGACGATCGCGGCTTCCTCGACCTGGTCACCGAGGCCCGGGAACGGATCCGGCAGTCCTGCCCAGCGTGGACCGACCTGTCGGCGCACGACCCCGGCATGGCGCTGGTGGAGACGTTCGCGCACCTCACCGAGGTGATGATCTACCGTTTGAACCAGTTGCCGGAGAAGGCGTACGTCTCCTTCCTGAACCTGCTCGGGGTCACCCGGCACGCGCCGACGGCGGCCTGGGCGGACGTCCGGTTCACCCGTACCGGCACCGACCGCGGCGCGGTCCGGATCCCGGCCGGGCTGCGGGTCGCCGCGGCCCGGGGCGCGGACCCCCGGCCGGTCGTTTTCGTCACCACCGAGCCGACGTCGCTGCCCGCCGACGAGACGTCGGTGACGGTACGGATGCACCACTGCGAACCGGTCGAGGCGGAGCTGCTCGGGGTGGGCACCGGCCAGCCGGGGCAGGTGCTGCGCGCGGCGCACGCGCCTCTGACACACACCGCCGAGGCGCTGGACCTGCTGCTCGGGGTGGAGGTGCCGGCCGGCACCGTCGAGCTCGGCGCGGCGGCCCGCGAGCACGACGGTCGCACGTTCGAGATCTGGCAGCCGGTGGACAGCTTCGCCGGGCTCGGCCCGCAGGCCAAGGCGTACCTGGTCGACCGGTGCTCCGGCACTGTCATCTTCGCCCCGGCCCTCGACCTGCGACCCCCCGCCGGGGCGACCCCGCCCGGCGAGGTCACCGCCGACGCGACCGCACCGACGAGCACCGTGCCGCCGGTGACCGTCGCGGCGGTGCCGCCGGCCGGACGGCAGATCCGGCTCTGGTACCGCGCCGGTGGCGGGCCCACCGGCAACGTGGCGGCGGGCACGCTGACCAGCCTGCGTGACCCACTACCGGGGGTACGCGTGGACAACCCCGCCCCGGCGGCCGGCGGTCGGGACATGGAGGCGCTCGAGTCGGTGCTGCTGCGCGGCCCGTACGAGTTCTTCGCCCAGCAGCGGGCGGTCACCGCCCGCGACTTTGAGGTCCTCGCGACCAGCTCCGGCGCGGTTGCTCGGGCGCGGGCGTTCACCCGCGCGGCGGTGTACAGCTTCGCCCGGC
Organism: Micromonospora hortensis; assembly: GCF_022230935.1. Taxonomy (NCBI): domain Bacteria; kingdom Bacillati; phylum Actinomycetota; class Actinomycetes; order Micromonosporales; family Micromonosporaceae; genus Micromonospora; species Micromonospora hortensis. The sequence continues at coordinate 68,829 of NZ_JAKKFE010000030.1, read as the reverse complement.
CGGGCGAGGTCGAGGTGGTGCTGGTGCCGTACGTGCCCGAGGCGGCCCGACCGGGCGGTCGGCTGCCGGTGGCGGTGCTGCGCGAGCACGAGGTGCCCGAGGCCCGGCACCGGGTCGAGGCGGACCTGGAGGAACGCCGGATGCTCGGCATCCGCTCCCGGGCCACCTGGGCGCGGTTCAAGGCGGTGTCCGTGCGGGCCCGGGTGGTGGTCCGCCGCGAGGAGGACGTGGACGCGGTCCGTCGCCGCATCCACGACCGGCTGCACCAGACGTTGAGTCCGCTGCCCACCGCGCTCAACCCGACCGGCTGGCCGTTCGGCGAGCCGCTGCGGGCGTCCAACGTGTACCGGCTGCTGGAGCACGCCGAGCCGGGGGTGCGCTACGTCGAGTCGGTGCGGTTCGTGGTCGACGAGGCCCCCGACGCCGGCGTCCGCGCCCTCGCCGTGGACCAGTACCAGCCGCGCACCTGGTACGCCGGGCGCGGCCCGGTGCTGTTCCGCTCCAGCAACGGCGGCGCGGGTTGGGAACCTGCCGGTCGCTTCGACGACGAGACGGTGCTGCGGGTGGCGCCCGCGCCCGCGCCGGTGCGGCCGGGCATCGTCGCGCGTCCCGGCTCGGTGGCAGTGGTGACGCTGCGCGCCTCGGGCGGCTCGCGGGTGCACCTGAGCACCGACCTGGGCGAGACGTGGTCGCTGCTCACCGACCTGGACTCGCGGATCTCCGACGTGGCCTGGCTGGACCGCGACGGCGCGGGCGCGCTGCTGGCCGCCACCGACACCGGCCTGTACGAGGTGTCGCTGCTGCCCGGGGCGGTGCCGTTGCAGATCCTGGTCGACCCGTCCGACGCCGACCGGGGCTTCTACGCGGTCCGCACGTTCGTCTCCGAGCGGGGCGCGCCGGGGGTGGCGGTGGCCGCGCAGGCCAGCTTCGGGGTGTACCTGTCGACCAGCGGCGGCCGACCCGGCAGCTTCACCCACGTCGGTCTGGCCAACGTGGACAACCGGGTCCTCGCCGTGCAGTACGACGGCCCGGCCACCCTGCTGTGGAGCGGCGCCGGCGAGCCGGATCCGAAGAAACCCGGCCAGGGCTGTCATCGCACCCGGCTGTTCGAGTCCGACGTGAAGTGGCAGTCGATGCAGGCGGGGTGGAGCGGCGGCACCTGCCGGGACCTCGCGTTCGCCGGTCAGCAGGCGGTGGCGGCCACGCAGAGCGGCGGGGTGCTGCGGCTGGACACCCTGGCCGCTCAGCCGCAGTGGCAGGCGGTGTCGGTCAACTGCGGGTTGCCGTTGCGGGACCGCACCCGGTTCGTGCCGGTCGACGCCATCGCGGTGAGCGGCCCGACGGCCGGGAGCGCCGCGCCCGGCACCGGCGCGGCGGAGCGGCTGATCCTGGCCAGCGGCGAACGCGGCGTGCACCGCAGCGCCGACGCCGTCACCTGGACGCCCAGCGCCAACCAGGCCACCGCCGACGTGGTGACAGTCCCCGATACCTGGCTGCTCTGCTCCGGCGAGCACGACATCGAGGTGGTGCGCCAGGATGCGACGTTCGGCGATTGAACGGCTGCTGCCCGCCGCCTATCAGCGGGCCTGCGTGCCGGGCAGCGTGCTCTGGGCGCTGCTGGACGTGATGGAGGGGCTGCACGCCCCGGACGAGGCGATCCTCGCCGAGGTGGACGCGCTGTTCGACCCGTACCGGGCGCCGGACGGGCTGGTCGTGCGGTTGACCCGCTGGGTGGCGATGGACCACGTGGTGGCCTCGCCCCGACCGGACACCCCGCTGCCGCTGCCGGTGGGTCGGCTGCGCGACCTGGTGGCCAACGCCGCCCTGCTGGCCCGATGGCGCGGCACCCCGTACGGGATGTGCCGGGCCCTGGAGCTGGCCACCGGGATGTCGGGCTTCGGCATCGACGAACCTGCCGACCAGCCGTTCCACGTCGTGGTGCGGGTGCCGGTCGCCGCCGCCGGTCAGCTCGCCGTGATCACCCGCATCGTCGAGGCGGAGAAACCCGCCTCGGCCACTGTCGAGATCGTCCTGGAAGAGGAGTCGTCATGACCACCGAGTGGGCGGTCGTCGCCGCCGCCGAGCAGTTCACAGTCGACCCGCGCAACAGCGGCGAGCTGACGTTCACCGTCTCCAACCCGGGCAACGCGCCGGACACCGTGGTGTTCGACGTGGCGCCCGGTGACGGCTCACAGCGGGCGTGGTTCACCGTCACCGAACCCCAACGGGTGGTACCCGGCCAGGGCTCGGTGTCGTTCCTGGTCAAGCTCGCCGTGCCGGCCGGCACCCCGCCTCGGCGCTACGACATGACCGGGTTCGCGTACTCGGCGAACACCGCGCCGGAGGAGAGTTCCCGCTCCAGCGGCCGGGTCACGTACGAGGTGCGGGCGGTCGCTCCGCCACGGCGTACCCCGTGGTTGTGGATCGCCGCCGCGGCGGCGTTGGTGCTGGTGGTGGTCGCCGTGGGGGTGGTGTTGCTGACCCGCGACGGCGAGCCGGCCCCCGGCGAGCCGCGGGTGGTCACCGTCGAGGCGGAGAGCCTGGTGCCAGGGGCGGTGGTGGACTCCCCGGCGAAGAACGGGGCGAAGGTGGAGGCGCAACCCAACTGCTGCGGAGTGACCTGGTCCGGCGACAGGCAGCTGTTCTTCCAAGGGCTTGCCATCGGCGACAAGGTCACCGTGACGGTGCAGATCCCGGCCGACGGCACCTGGCGTTTCGCAGCGGTACGCACCACCTCCCTCGACTACGCCAACACCGTCTTCGCCATCGACGGCAACCAGGTCGGCGGCACGTTCCTCGGTTTCACGCCGACAGTGCGCAAGACGGAGTTCCTGGACGTCGGCACGGTCCAGCTCGCCAAGGGCCCCCACCAGGTCACGCTTCTGGTGGTTGGTAAGACGCAGGGCACCAACCGCTACTTCGCGGGCGTCGACGAGATCCGGTTCACCGAGATCGTGGCGAAGGCCGTGGCGCGATGAGTGGTCGGCAGAAGGCGCTGCTGGGGCTGTTCGCCGTCCTGCTGGTGGCGCTGTTCGTGGTCGCGGTCAGCACGGGTCGCAACCAGCCGGGTGATCCGGAGGCCCGGCACGGGTTGGTCGAGCGGTTGGGCGCCCTGGGCGGCGAGCGTTCCGCCGTGGATCCGGCGACGGTCAGCGCCGACTGCGCCGACGACGCAGGGCGGCTGACGTTCTCCGGCAGCTGCGTGGTGCGGATCGCGGACCCCGGCGGGCTGCACACCCTGATGCTGCGCAGCGCGGCGCGGTTCACAGTTGTCGCCCGGGCGCCCGGCGACGCCGACCTCACCATCCGCGACGAGGTCGAGCCGGCGGCGGACGGCACCGGCGCGGTGGCGAAGATCGCCGTCGACCAGGCCACCGAGGTGGGCCTGGTCTGCCCCGGCCTGGGCGGCTGCACTGTCGTCGTGGCCACGTCCTGACCCGACCCGGGCTGAGAGGAAGGTGCCGCCGTGGGTGACCTGCGCAAGCCGTTCCTGCTGCTGGCCATGCTCGCCATCGTCCTGGCGATCGGGGTGGAGCTCGGTGCCGGGCTGCTGCTCGGCGGCGCCGACGCCGGCGCGGCCCTCGCCGACACCGCCGGGGCGCTGGACGTGGAGATCGACGACGTGTCAGGGGTCAGCGAACCGTCCGGCCGGGGCACCGGCTACCTGGCGCTGGTCGACGCCGTGGCGGTCTGGAGCACCGGGCTGTTCTGCCTGGGCCTGCTGCTGCCCGAGCGCGTCCAGGGTCGGGTGCAGGGCGTCGCCAGCCTGATCTTCTCGATCATCCTGATCATCGTCGGGCTGGTCGCGCTGGTCGTCGCGTTCGTGGAGCTGTCCATCATGGTGTCGCTGTTCCTGGCCGTCCCGTTCGGCACGCTGGCGTACCTGGCGCTGTGGGGGTTCTTCCCGGTCGGCGAGGCGGCGGTGCTGCTCGGGCTGGTGCTGCTGCTCAAGCTGGTGTGGGCCGGGATGCTGGTGCTGGCCCAGCCGCGTTTCCTGCAGAACAAGGGTCTCGTCCTGCTGATCCTCACCACGCTGCTGTGCACCGTCGTGCTGGAGTTCCTGCACAACCTGGTGCCGGTGATCCTGGTCAGCATCGTCGACGACGTGGCGGCGTTGGTCTTCGCGATCATCGCGATCGTCTGGGGGCTGGTGCTGTTGATCGGCTCGATCCCGGCGATCGTCAAGGCCGTCCGAGTAACCGCAGCCCTACCGACCCGCACCAGCTCCTCGCCCCGTTGATCATGAAGTTGTTGCCACTCCGCCCGGCGTGTCGTGGCAATAACTTCATGGTCAACGAGGGGTGTTCGGGCTCGGAGCCCCGCTCAGAGTGGTCACGGCACCGTCGTGACCAGGGCCGCTGCCGCGTCCCGGTCGAGGGTTCCGTCGGCCACCCACACCTGGTACCGGCCGTGCCTGCTCCCACCGGCCGGCACCACCGCCGGGCGGTCGAACGCGAACGCCACACAGACCCCCGGATACATGCTGGTCCGCACGAACCACCGGTCGCCGCGGCCGAGGCCCGCGAAGACCAGTGTGTACGCCCCGCCACCCGACCCGGCGCCGGTCAGCGCGAGCCACGGCGCCGCGCTGCCGTTGACAGTCTCCTCCCCGGCCGCGTCGGCGGTGAACACCGCCGAATCGCCGTCGGCGGCGGCCCGCCAGAAGAACCCGCCGTAGCCGGCCCCGCCCGGGCGGCCGTTGGTGGCCGGGCTGCCCAACCGGATCTCACGGTGCTCCGGGGCGACGAGGACGGACTCCAGGTCGAGCCGCCAGGCGTCCGGCGCGACCACCGACGCGGCGAGCCACCTCCGCTCGGTCAGCAGCACCCCGCCAGCCCGGTCGCGCCACTCGACATCGTGCGCGTACCGGCCCGCGGACCGTTCGACCTCACCGGTGTGCGCGATGACGCCGTGGTCGTCGCGCCACGTGTAGCCCACGTCGCGGACGTAGGTGCGCCCGCCCCAGAGGTTGCTGCCGTCGACGTCCTGCACCGCGAGGGACGCCCCGAGGTGCCACACGTGGTCGGCGGGGAGCGCATCGGTGACCACCGTTCCGCCGAGCGTGCGTACCGGGTGCAGGTACGGTCGGGGCCCGTGTCGCGCGTCCAGCGCCGGGTCGAGGATGTACTCGGCCACCTCAGTGGTCCCGACCGTCAACCGAACCGGCTCCCCGCTCACGGCAGCTCCCGACGGCCGGCGACGGCGACCGACACCCGCCGGCGGGCGTTGGGGTCGGCTGGTCTCTGCCGGCCGCCGACGACGGCGACCGACACCGGCCGGCGGACGGTGACGGCGTGCAGGGCGGCCACCGTGTAGCCGGCGAGGATCGGCACCGCGACCGGGGTGACCAGGACGGTGAGCAGCCCGGCCAGCGCGACGACCCCGGTGAGCGCCGCCCAGCGGGTGGGCACGTCGAGGCAGGCGCGGGCGGCGGAGCGGGCCGAGGCCCGCCACCGCCCGCCCCCGTTGCCGCCCACCTCGACGACGACCAACCCGCCGTACCCGGCCAGGCCGGCCGCGATCAGCGCCGTCACGAGCAGCGCAGCCGGGCCGCCCGGCACCCGGCCGGTGGCCAGCGCCGCCAGGTCGGCGGCGAGCAGCACGGCGCTGGCGAGCGCGAGCAGGCTCACCGGGACACCGGGCAGCACCGCGCGGCCGAACCGGCGCAGTGTCGTGCGCGCCGACGGCCAACTGCCGGTACGCGTCCAGTCGTGCACCGCCGCGCTGGCCGTGCCCGCCGCCGCGGCGGCGGTGAGCAGGGGAACCGCCGCGAGGGTCAGCAGGATGCCCAGCAACGCCAGGTCGGCGGCGTCGCGGGCGACGTCGCGCCAGTCCCGCCTCCCGCCGGTGTCCACGGGTTCAGCCCTTGATGCCACTGGTGTTGATCCCCTCGACGAGCATCCGCTGGAACGCGACGAAGAACAGGAAGACCGGGAGCAGCGACAGCACCGACATGGCGAACATCGGGCCGACCGCGCTCTGGCTGGTCGAGTCGATGAACAGGGTCAGCGCGACCGGGACGGTGTAGTCCTCCAGTTGGGACAGGAAGACCAGCTGGCGGAAGAAGTCGTTCCAGGTCCAGATGAACGAGAAGATCGCCGTGGTGACCAGCGCCGGGCGGCTCAGCGGCAGGATGATGTGCCGGAAGATGCCGAACGGGCCGGCGCCGTCGATGCGCGCCGCCTCGTCCAGCTCCCGGGGGACGCCCCGCATGAACTGCACCATGAGGAAGACGAAGAACGCCTCGGTGGCCAGGAACTGCGGGATGAGCAGCGGCAGGTACGGCCAGTCGCCGCCGACCAGCCCGAGCGTGCGGAACAGGATGTACTGCGGAACGATCAGCACGTGCTGCGGCAGCAGCAGCGTGCCGATCATGACGGCGAACCACATGCCGCGCAGCCGAAACCGCAGCCGCGCGAAGGCGTACGCGGCCAGCAGGCAGGAGAGCCCGTTGCCGATGACGGTGAGCAGGCTGACCATGGCGCTGTTGAGGAAGAACCGACCGAAGCTGACGTCGAAGTTGGACCACCCGGCGGTGTAGTTGCCCGGGGTGAAACGCTCGGGCAGCAGCCCGACGTTGTTGACGATCTCCTCCTGGGACTTCAGCGAGGTGCCCACCATCCAGATCAGCGGGTAGAGCACCACGGCGACGATCGCCACCAGGATCAGCAGTCGCAGCACTGGCCGTCCGCCGGGTCGTCGGCGCGCGGTCGGCGCTGCGGTCGTCGGGGTCACCGTCACCATCACCGGTCCTCCCCGTCGGAGTAGTGCACCCAGAACCGTCCGGTGCTGAAGAAGATCGCGGTGATGACCGCGATGGCGAGCAGGAACACCCAGGCCATCGCCGAGGCGTAGCCCATGTTGAGGTCGGTGAAGCCGGTGATGTAGAGGTTCAGCGTGTACATCAGGGTGGAGTCGACAGGGCCGCCGGTGCCGTTGCTGAGCACGAACGCGGCGGTGAAGCCCTGGAAGCCGTTGATGGTCTCCAGCACCAGGTTGAAGAAGATGACCGGGGAGAGCATCGGCAGTGTGACGTTGCGGAACTGACGGAACCGGCCGGCCCCGTCGACCGACGCGGCCTCGTACAGCTCGGTGGGCACCTGCTTGAGCCCGGCCAAAAAGATCACCATGGGTGCGCCGAACTGCCAGATGGCCAGCACCATCAGTGTTTCGAGGGCCCAGTCGGGGTCGTTGACCCACGGCTTGCCGGTGATGCCGACGAGGCTCAGCAGCGAGTTGAACGCGCCGTCGCGGTTGAACATGTTGACCCAGACGATGGCCAGCGCGACGCTGCCGCCGAGCAGGGACGGCAGGTAGAACAGCCCGCGGAACAGCCCGACGCCGCGCCAGGCGCGGTTGAGCAGCAGCGCCACGCCGAGCGCCGCGGCCAGCTTCAGCGGTACGGCGATCAGCGCGAAGGTCAGTGTGACCCGCACCGCGTGCCAGTACGACGGGTCGGCGGTGAACATGCGTTCGTAGTTGGCCAGCCCCACCCACTCCACCTCGGAGAAGGGGGTGAGGATGTCGTAGTTGGTGAAGCTCAGGTAGAGCGAGAGCACCATGGGGATTGCCGTGACACCCATCAGGCCGATGAGCCACGGCGACAGGAAGACGTACCCCGCCAGACCTTCGCTGTGCCGGAAGCGTCCGGGCCCACGCCTCTCAGCGTGGGCCCGGTCGGATCCGGGGCCGCGTCGGGTCGGGTCGGGTGCCGTGGTCAACGCCACGAACAGCTCCTCTCCTCGCCTCGCGGCGCGGTCAGGCGATGGCGGACTTGCACGCCTCGATGAACTGGGCGGCGGCCTCGGCGGGGGTGGCCCGGCCGTACTGCGCGTTCTCGGCGGCCTTGATCAGCTCGGACTTCACCTTGCTGTGGCCCTTGATCGGCACCTGCGGTGACTTGCCGAACTTCTGGGTCAGCTCCGCCTCGACGGCGATGGACTGCTTCATGGCCGGGTCGGTGGTGTCGTCGCTGACCACGCGGCGCAGGTCGAGGTTGGACGGCAGACCGCGGTCGGTGCCGAGCAGTTTGACCGCCTCCTGGTCGTTGTTCAGGAAGTTGATCACGTCGACCGCGACGTCCTTGTTCTTGCTGCCCTTGAACACCGACCAGTACATCGAGGCTCGGGCCCACTGCGCGCTCGGATCACCGGGGTAGGCGATCACGCCCAGCTCGTCCTTGGTGTTCTTCTTCAGGTCCGGCATCTGGTTGGCCCAGACCCAGGAGGTCGCCGACTTGCCGGTGACCACCAACTGCTTGGTGACGTCGCTGGAGTTGCCCTCGTGGATGACGTCGGCGCTCGGGGTGGCCTTGCGGTCCCGGGCGCCCTTCCACAGGTCGAACCACTTGGTCACGTCCTCGGCGGTGAAGCCCAGCTCCTTGCCCTTGTAGAGGTCCTTGCCCTGCTGGCGCAGCCAGACCCAGAACGCCTTGTAGTCGGCGCTCGGGTCCTGCGTGCCGGGCACCTTGGTCTTGGCGGTGACCTGCTCGGCCCAGGCGATGTGCTGCTCCCAGGTCATCCCGGTGGTCGGCTCGGGCAGGTTGTTAGTGGTCAACAGCGTCTTGTTGTAGACCAGGCCCTGGGTGTTCTCCCCGGCGGCCAGACCGGCGAGCTTGCCGTCGACCACGCCGTACTGCCAGAGGCTCTCCGGGAACTTGGACGTGTCCAGTTTTCCGGACTCCTGGTACGAGGTCAGGTCGAGCGTGGTGTTGCGGGCCGCGTACTCGGCGAGGTAGTTGTCGTCGATCTGGAACAGGTCCGGCGGGTTGCCGCCGGCGGTGAGGGTGGCCAGTTTGTCGAAGTAGCCCTGGTTGGCCTGCCAGGTCTTCTCGAAGGTCACGTTCGGGTGCTTCTTGGTGTAGAGGGCCAGGGCGTCCTCGGTCAGCTTGGCCCGGGCGTCGCCACCCCACCAGAAGATGGAGAGCTTGACCGGGGCGTTCGGGTCGGCGGCGCCTCCGTCGTCGTCTCCGCAGGCGGCGGCGCCGAACATCAGCGGTGCGGCGACAGTCACGGCAAGCAGGCCACGCAGCAGGCGCCGCCGAGGCAGCGGGGTACGGTGGGCGCGCCCGACGGGCGCGGCAGTGGTGGGGGGCGTTGCGGGGTGCATGTGCGCTCACTCCTCGGCATTAGGAGGCGACGGCGTCACCGGTGGCCGCAGTCGGGGTGCCCGGGTCCGCAGGGCAATGCGGGCCCGGGCCACGTGGTGCGGCCAGGGGACGTGCCGGTCGGGCGTACGGGCCCGGGCCGGTCGAGTCGCGGATGACCAGGTCGGTCTGGAGCATTACCTGTGCGGTGGTACGACGGACGCCGAGCGCCGTGCCGGCACCGGACCCCCGCGCACCGCGCGGTGACTCGATGTCCTGTTGCAGCAGCATGTCGACGGCCGTCCGGCCGGCGGCCCCGGTGGGTGTGGCCACCGTCGTCAGTTTGGGGCGGGTCAGCCGGCTCAGGGTGATGTCGTCGACCCCGACGACGCTCACCTCCTGCGGCACCCGGACCCCGAGCGCGTCCAGCCCCTCGATCAGGCCGATCGCCATCAGGTCGTTGTAGGCGAGCACTGCCGACACCCCACTGCGTCGCACCTGCTCGGCGACGGCGGAACCGCCGACCTCGGTGGGCGCGTTGGGGCCGAGCATGGTCAGCTCCGCGCCGCCGGCTCGGGCGGCCGCGCCGGCGGCACGGCGCATCTCCCGGTTGGTCCACGAGCTGCGCGGGCCACCGAGCAGCGCGATGCTGCGGTGCCCCAGGCCCACCAGGTGCTCGATCGCCGAGCGGGCACCCTGCCCGACGTCCATCAGCACGCAGGGCAGGCCGGTCACCTGGCGGTTGACCACGACCAGTGGCACCTCGCGGCTGAGCTGCTCGATCAGGCTGTTGCTCATCCGAGGGCTGCACAGCAGCACCCCGTCCACCTGCTTGGCCAGCGCGTGGACCAGTTCTTCCTCGGCGGTCGGGTCCTCGTTGGTGTCGGCCACGAAGACGTGATAGTCGCGGTGTCGGGCCTGACTCTCCGCCGCCTTGATCAGCGGCGGGAAGAACGGGTTCGCGATGTCCGCGATGATCAGCCCGATGTTGTGCGTCCGCCCGGTGATCAGTGCCCGGGCGGCGCGGTTGGGCCGATAGCCCAGATCTTCCGCGCAGGCCAGCACCCGGACCCGGGTCTCCGGGTTGACCAGGTGTGGAGCGGAGAAGGTGCGGGACACGGTGGAGATGTGCACACCGGACGCGCGGGCGACGTCCCGGATGGTGACTGGCACGGCGGCCCCTTCGTCCGATGTGGTGGCGGTCACGCAGGTGTGGCCCATTAATGCAAACGGTTGCGCCAGTGTCAACGGTCAATGATTACGGCTTCGTTGCACCCACACTCCTCTTGGTCACCTGCCGCCCCTCAAACACTGACAAATGACGCCGATCCCGTCGTCGTCGTTGACGCGAACGGATCGATCGTGATTACTTCATTGCAAACCTTTGCAGGATCACGGGAGGCGACCGCATGTCACCGAGAGCCGCCGGGCGAGTCCGGTACGCCGTCGTGGGCACCGGCGCGCGGGCAGAGATGTTCGTCCGGGCGCTGGTGCTCGACCACGCCGACACGACCGAGCTGGTCGCCTTCGCCGACGTCAACCAGGCCCGGATGGACGCGCACAACCGCTGGCTGGGCGAGCTGGGCCACCGCCCGGTGCCCACGTACCCGGCCGGTGACTTCGCGGCCATGCTGGACAAGGAGCGCGTCGACGTCGTCCTGGTCACCAGCGTGGACGTCACCCACGACGAGTACGTGGTGGCCGCGCTGCGCGCCGGTCGTGAGGTCGTCACCGAGAAGCCGATGACAGTGGACGTGGCCCGCTGCCGGCGGATCCTGGACACGGTCACCGAGACCGGTGGGCGGGTCACTGTCGCCTTCAACTACCGCTACAACCCGCTGCACGAACAGGTTCGCCGGCTGCTCGCCGAGGGCGCGGTCGGCGAGATCGGCTCGGTGCACTTCGAGTGGCTGCTCGACGTCCGCCACGGCGCCGACTACTTCCGCCGCTGGCACCGCGACAAGGCCACCTCCGGGGGGCTGATGGTGCACAAGGCCAGCCACCACTTCGACCTGGTCAACTGGTGGCTGGCCGCCACGCCCGTCGAGGTGTACGCGGCCGGCAGACTCTTCTTCTACGGCGAGGACGGTCGCCGGCACGGCTACGCCCGCGACTACGACCGGGCGCACGGCTCCCCCGCCGCCACCGACGACCCGTTCGCCCTGCGCCTGGACGCGCACCCCCGGCTGCGCGAGTTGTACCTCGACGCCGAGGCCGAGGACGGCTACCAGCGCGACCGCAACGTCTTCGCGCCCGGTGTGAGCATCGAGGACGACATGGCGGTGCTGGCCCGCTACTCCACCGGCGCCACGATGACCTACCACCTCACCGCGTACGCGCCCTGGGAGGGCTACCGGGTGATGGTCAACGGCAGCCGGGGCCGACTGGAGCTGGACGTGGCCGAGAACGACTACGTCGACAGGGGCACCGCCGGCGCGGTCAAGGGCGCCGCCCTGCACGGCGCCGAGGCGCCGGCCGAGGGCGGTGGTGCGACGCTTACCCTGCGCCCGTTCTGGGCCCCGCCCCGGCAGATCCCGGTGGAGGGTCGCAGTCGGCACGGGCACGGCGGCGCGGACGCCCGGATGACCGGGGTGCTCCTCGGCGGTCAACCCGACCCGTTGGGCCGCGCCGCGACCGCCGACGACGGCGCGTTGGCCCTGCTCACCGGTCTGGCCGCCAACCGGTCCTTCGAGACCGGCCAACCCGTTCGCGTCGCCGACCTGCTCACCCCCCGCTGACACAGGAGACGAGGAGCCCCACTCCGTGCCCACGTTCGACCACACCGACCTGCTCCTGCCACCCGAGCCGGGCCAGCGCGCGCTGGCCCGGGAGCTGTACGCCCTGGCGGCGGAGCAGCCCATCATCTCGCCGCACGGGCACGTCGACCCGGCCCTGCTCGCCGAGGACCGCCCCTTCCCGGACCCGGCGCAGCTGCTCATCGTGCCCGACCACTACCTGACCCGGATGCTGCTCAGTCAGGGCGTACCCCCGGCGGATCTGGGGGTGCCCACCCGCGACGGCAGCCCGGTGGAGACCGACGGCCGGGTGATCTGGCGACGCTTCGCCGCGCACTGGCACCTGTTCCGGGGCACCCCGTCGCGGCTCTGGCTGGAGCAGACCTTCCGCACCGTGTTCGGGGTGCACACCCCGCTTCGCCCGAGCACCGCCGACGCCCTCTACGACGAGATCGCGGCCCGGCTCGCCGAGCCGGACTTCCGACCCCGGGCGCTGTTCGAGCGATTCAACATCGAGGTCCTCGCCACCACCGAGTCGCCGCTGGACGATCTCGCGCAGCACGCCAAGCTCGCCGCCGACGGGTGGGGTGGGCCGGGCGGCCGGGTGGTCACCACGTTCCGCCCGGACGACGTCGTGGACATGGAGTTCGAGGGTTGGTCGACGAACGTGGACCGTCTCGGCGACCGTGCCGGTGAGGACACCGGCACGTACGCCGGCTACCTGGCGGCGCTGCGGGCCCGACGCGCCGCGTTCATCGCCGCCGGCGCCACCTCCTCCGACCACGGCCACCCCACCGCGCGCACCCTGGACCTGACCCCGGCCGAGGCCGGGCGACTGTACGACCGGGGCCGACGCGGCGAGGCCGACGCCGCCGACGCGGAGGCGTTCCGGGCGCACATGCTCGTGGAGTTCGCCCGGATGTCGCTCGACGACGGCCTGGTCATGCAGCTGCACCCCGGCGCGGTGCGCAACCACAACCGGTGGTTGCACGCCCGGCACGGCCGTGACGTCGGCGGCGACATCCCGCAGGCCACCGAGTACGTGCACGCGCTCGCCCCGCTGCTGGAGCGCTACGGCAACGACCCCCGGCTGCGGCTGGTGCTCTACACCCTCGACGAGGACACCTTCACCCGCGAGTTGGCACCCCTCGCGGGTGGGTACGCCGCGCTGCTGCTCGGCGCGCCCTGGTGGTTCCTGGACTCCCCGGAGGTGCTGCGCCGGTTCCGGGAGACGGTGACCGAGAGCGCCGGCTTCTACAACACCACAGGGTTCGTCGACGACACCCGGGCGTTCTGTTCCATCCCGGTACGCCACGACGTGGCCCGCCGGGTGGACGCCGGCTTCCTGGCCCGGCTCGTCGCCGAGCACCGGCTACCGATGGACGAGGCCGCCGAGACCATCGTCGACCTGGCGTACCGGCTGCCCAAGCGGGTCTTCAACTTCGGGAAAGGTGAGTAACGGTGACGGTGACCATCACCTCCGTCGAGGTGCACGACGTGCGGTTCCCCACCGCCGCCCGGGGCGACGGCTCCGACGCGATCAACCGGGGCGACTACTCGGCGACGTACGTGGAGCTGGGCACCGACGCCGGCCCGACCGGTGCCGGGTTCACCTTCACCAACGGCCGGGGCAACGAGATCACCTGCGCGGCGGTGCGTGCCCTGGCCCACCACGTCCAGGGCCGCACCATCGAGGAGATCACGGCCGAGCCGGTGGCGTTCTGGCGCTCGCTCAGCGCGGACGTGCAACTGCGCTGGCTGGGCCCGGAGAAGGGCGTCATCCACATGGCGACCGGCGCGCTGGTCAACGCCGTGTGGGACCTGCGGGCCACACTGGCCGGCAAGCCGATGTGGCGCTTCCTCGCCGACCTGCCCACCGAGGACCTGGTGGCCAGCGTCGACTTCAAGCACATCACCGACGCGCTCACCCCGGACGAGGCAGCCGCCATCCTCGACAAGGGACGCGACGGGCTGGCCGACAGGTTGGCCATCCTCGAACGTGACGGTTTCCCGTCGTACACCACATCGGTCGGGTGGCTCGGCTACCCCGACGACAAGGTGCGGGCGCTGACCCGGCAGGCGTACGCGGACGGCTGGCGGGCGATGAAGATGAAGGTCGGCGGCCCCCTCGCCGACGACCTGCGGCGAGCCCGGATCATCCGCGAGGAGATCGGCCCGGACGCGCTGTTGATGATGGACGCCAACCAGGTCTGGGACGTCGACGAGGCGATCACCGCGATGGCGGCACTGGCCGAGGTGGACCCGTACTGGATCGAGGAGCCCACCCACGCCGACGACATCCTCGGGCACGCCCGGATCGCCCGCGCCGTGACCGAGTTGACCGCCGGCCGCTGCCGGGTGGCCACCGGGGAGGTGGCCGCCAACCGAGTGATCTTCAAACAGCTGCTCCAGGCCGAGGCGATCGGGGTGATGCAGGTCGACGCCTGCCGGGTCGGCGGCGTCAACGAGGTCCTGGCCGAGCTGCTGCTGGCGGCGAAGTTCGGCGTACCGGTCTGCCCGCACGCCGGCGGCGTGGGCCTCTGCGAGTACGTCCAGCACCTGGCGATCTTCGACTACCTGCGGGTGGGCACCGGTCTGGATGGTCGGATGATCGAGTACGTCGACCATCTGCACGAACACTTCGTCGATCCGGTGCGGACCCGCGGTGGCCGCTACCTGCTGCCCGAACGGCCCGGTTACAGCGCCACGATGAAGCCGGCGTCGATCACCGAGTTCCGCTTCCCGGACGGTCCGGCATGGCGGTGACCGTCGGGGCCTCCCGGCTCGGCATGGGCATGCTGCGCCGGCTGCCCGCCGAGGCCCGCCCGCTGATCCGGCCGGGCACCGTGCCGACCGGCGTCGTACACCTGGGGTTGGGCGCGTTCCACCGGGCCCACCAGGCCGTCTTCACCGAGGCCGCGGTCGGCGCGGCCGGGGGTGACTGGGGCATCGTGGCCGTCGCCCCGCGCAGCACCGCTGTGGTCGAGGCGATCGCCGCGCAGGACAACCTGTTCAGCGTCAGCGCCCTCTCCGCGGCCGGCAGTTCCACCCGGGTGGTGGGCGCCCTGAGCGGTGTCCGGCACGCGCCCAGCGACCCGGACGCCGTGGTGGCGTTGCTCGCCGACCCGGCCGTCCGCGTGGTGACCCTGACCGTCACCGAGAAGGCGTACCAACTCGACCCGGTGACCGGCCGACTGTCCCCGGACTCGGCGCTCGCCGCGGACCTGGCCGGCGGCGGACCGCCGACCACGGTGCCGGGGCTGCTGCTGCGCGGGCTGGCCGCCCGGGCCGCCGCGGACGCCGGGCCGGTGGCCCTGGTAAGCTGCGACAACCTGCCGGCCAACGGTCGACGACTGCGCGGCATGCTCGACCAGGCGGTCGGCCGGGCCGGCGGGATGCCCGCCGGGCTGGTCGAGTGGGTGGCCGGCAACGTCACCTGCCCCGGCACCATGGTGGACCGGATCGTGCCGGCCAGCACCCCGGAGACGATCGCTGCGGCCCGGCGGGCGCTCGGCGTGACCGACCTGGCAGCGGTGGCCGCGGAGCCGTACGCGCAGTGGGTGATCGAGGACGACTTCCCCGGCGGTCGGCCCGGTTGGGAGTTCGCCGGGGCTGTGCTCACCGACGACGCCGGCCCCTGGGAGCGGTTGAAGCTGCGCGCACTCAACGGGGTGCACTCCGCCATCGCGTACCTCGGAGCGTTGGCGGGTCGGGAGACGATCGCCGACGCGTTGGAGATCCCGCACCTGCGTGACGTGCTGCGCCGGCTGATCGCCGAGGACGTGGCGGCCAGCTTCACTCCCCCGGACGGGGTGCGGGTGGTCGACTACGGCGAGCAGGCCCTCGCCCGGTTCGGTAACCCGGCAATCCACCACCGCAACCTCCAGGTGGCGATCGACGGCTCCCAGAAGCTGCCGCAGCGCGTCCTGCACACCATCGCCGACCTGCGCGCGACCGGGCGGTCCGCGCGCTGGGGCGCGCTGGTAGTGGCGTCCTGGTTGCGCTTCGCGCTGGGGTACGCCGACGACGGCCGGCCGTTGCCGCTCCAGGACCCACTGGCCGGGCCGATCCGGGCCGCGCTGGATGCCGGGGCGCAGAGCCCGGCGGGAGCTGTCGACGCGGTATTCGCGCTGCGCGACGTCTTCCCGATGGAGGTGGCCGAGGACGACGAGGTCCGCGCCGACGTGATCGCCTGGCTGACCGCGTTGGAGCGGCACGGCGTCGAGGCCACACTGGCCGGTGCCCGGTGACCGCATCCACCCGGACCGGTCGGCGGTGAGCGGGGCCATCCCGCCGCCCCGGGTGGCGGTGATCGGGGCGAACGGGCACGGTCGCTGGCACCGGCGGGTGATCGCGCCCCTGCACGACGCCGGTCGGCTGCGGTTGGTCGCCCTGGTCGACGTCCGGCCGGTGGAGGACGACCCGGCCGCCCCGGTGCCGCCCGGGGTAGCGGTGTTCACCGACCACCGGGCGATGCTCGCCGCCACCCGACCGGAGGTGGTGGTGATCTGCACGCCACCGCACACCCACCTGGCGATCGCCCGCGACGCCCTGGCCACCGGCGCGGATCTGCTGCTGGAGAAGCCGCCGGTGCTGTCGCTGGCCGAGCACGAGGAGCTGACCTGGGCTCTCACCGCCGCCGGTCGGGTGGCCCAGGTCGGCTTCCAGGCGCTCGGTTCGGCGGCCCTCACCGCGCTGACCGACGCGCTGGCCGCCGGCCGGCTGGGCACTGTCACCGGCATCTCCACCATTGCCGCCTGGCAACGGCCGGACGCCTACTACGCCCGCTCCCCCTGGGCCGGTCGACGGAGTGTGGACGGCCGCCCGGTGCTGGACGGCGCGCTCGTCAACCCGCTCGCGCACGCGGTGATGCAGTGCCTGGCGATCGCCGAGGCGCTCGCCGGGGCGACGCCGTGGCCGGTCGCGATCGAGGTGGAACGCTACCGGGTCCGGCCGATCGAGGTGGAGGACACCGCAGTGTTGCGGGTCCGGTTCCGCGCCGGGCCGCCGGTGCTGGTGGCGGTGACCCTGGCCGCCGAGGAGTTCGTGGCGGGCGAGGTGGTGGTGACCGGTACGACGGGGCAGGCGGTGCTGGAGTACCCGACCGACCGGCTGCGCCTGCCCGGGGACGTGGTGACCCGCCGGGTGCCGGGGCGGCTGGGGCTGCTGGAGAACCTGCTCGCCCACCGGGTCGACCCGTCGGGCGTGCCACTGATCGCACCGCTGGCTCGTACCGCGCCGTTCACCGCGCTGCTGGACGCGTTGCGGCCCGCGCCGGAGCCCCGGCTGCTCGACGGCGAGCTGGTGACCATCCTCGGCGAGGGCGGGGAGCGGATCCGCCACCTGCGGGGCGTCGTCGACGTGTTGCGGCGGGCGGCCGAGCGGGGGGCGCTGCCCAGCGAACTGGGGGTGCCGTGGGCGTCCGGCGCGTACCGCGCCGAGCTGGCCGGATAGCGGCAGACACCACCTGGGACGGACCTCCACCACAAACGAATGGAGTGAGTCGATGCGCAGAATCCTCGGCGGCGCCACAGTGGTCGCCCTCCTCCTCGGCACCACCCCTGCCGCCGCCGCCCGTCCGGACGTCCCGTCCGCCGACCGGCTCTCCCGGTTGGCCGATCACCTCGGCCGGCAGACGCTGCCCGAGGGCGACGGTTGGGCGGCCGACGGACCCGGCACCACCGGCGGCTCGGCGGCGACCCCCGAGCGGACCAGGGTGGTCCACGACCGGGCGGGGCTGGTCGCCGCGCTGGGCGGCGACAACGCCGGCAACGCCACCGACGCCACCCCGAAGCTCATCTACGTCGACGGCGCCGTCGACGGCTTCGACGGGCCCGGCGGCACACCGCTGAGCTGCGCTGAGCTGGCCGACCCGGCCTACCGGTTGGACGCCTACCTGGCCGCGTACGACCCGGCGGTGTGGGGACGGGTGCCACCGAGCGGGCCGTTGGAGGAGGCTCGGGTGCGCTCGGTGACCAACCAGACCCGGCAGACCCAGATCAACGTCGGGCCGAACACCACCATCGTCGGGTTGCGCGGCGCGCGGCTGACCGGGCTCACCCTCATGATCGACCGGGCGTCGAACGTCATCGTCCGCAATCTGACCCTCGTCGACGCGCGGGACTGCTTCCCCGCCTGGTCGCCGACCGACGGCGAGGCCGGCAACTGGAACAGCCAGTACGACCAGATTTCGGTACGCCGCAGCGGGAACGTCTGGGTCGATCACAACACCTTCACTGACGGCGACAACCCGGACAGCGTCCAGCCGGTGTACTTCGGTCGGCCGTACCAGGTGCACGACGGGTCGCTGGACGTCACACACACCGCCAGCCTGGTCACCGCCTCCTGGAACCGCTTCACGGGTCGGGACAAGCTTCTGTTGATCGGCTCGTCCAACACCGTCGGCCCGGACGTGGACCGGCTGAAGGTCACACTGCACCACAACCTCTTCGACAGCGTCCTGCAGCGGCTGCCCCGGGTGCGTTTCGGTCAGGTCGACGTCTACAACAACCACTACCGACTCGGTGGGGACGACTTCCAGTACGCGCTCGGCGTCGGTGTCCAGTCGGCGATCTACGCGCAGAACAACTTCTTCACACTGGACGCGGCTGTCGACCCGGCGGACCTGCTCTACGACTGGGGCGGCACCGCGGTGACCGAGCGAGGCTCCTGGGTCCGCCAGGGCGGCGGGGCGGCCCGACCGGTCGACCTGCTGGCGGCGTACAACGCGAATCATGACCCCGACCTGGCCGGAGACGCGGGGTGGACGCCCACCCTGCGTCGCGACCCCGTGCTTCCGGCACCGCTGGTCCCCCTCCTGGTGAACCCGCTGGCCGGCGCCGACCGGCTGCCGATCTAACCCGCTGAACGGCTCCGCGATCTTGCACTTCCTGTCCCGACACACAGAACGATCCACTCACATCTACGACCGGAACTGCACGATCGCGGCGGCGGCGCGCGGCGCGGTCGCGGTCGGGTCGGCGACGTACGGGCTCATCGATCAGGTGAAGATCGGCTATAAGTGACGCATGGAGTTCCCGCCGCACCTGGGTAGCATGCCGATGCACGCGATCACCGAGATCCACGGCGAACCGGGCCTGCTGGAACGTTTCCGGTTGGAGGTCCAGCAGTTCGACGACGCAGCCCGGGCGCGGTTGACCGCCGCGCTCGATCTCGCCGCCGAACTGCACCGCGACGATCGACGCGTGCGCGAGCCGTACCTGAACCACCTGCTGCGGGTGGCGATCAGACTGATGCACCACTACCAGGTGCGGGACGTCGACGTGATCGTCGCCGGTCTGCTGCACGACGCGGTGGAGGACCATCCGGTCGAGCTGGCCGACGGCGACCCGGGCACCGACCCGACCGGGGCCGCGCTGGCCGCGCTGGCCGCGCTGGCCGCGCGGTTCGGGCCACGGGTGGCCACCCTGGTCGCCGCTGTCACCAATCCGGTGTACGACCCCGAGCGGGACCGCAACGCGCAGTACCGGGAGCATCTGGCGGTCAGCCTGGACCGGGAGCCCTGGGCCCGGGTGATCAAGGTGTCGGACTTCACCGACAACGGGGTGGGCGTGATCCACACGGTCGGGCCGAAGGTGATCTCGTCGGCCCGGAAGTACCGGCCGCTGGTGCCGCTGTTCCGGGACCTGATCGGCCGGCCGGACACCCCGTTGTCGCCTGCGGTGAAGCGGCACATCTTCGGCCAGCTGGACCTCGCCGAGGAGCGGTTCAGCGCCATCCTGGACCAGCCCGCCCCGCACTGACCCGTTTCCGGATCACCCGACCGGGTTCCGTGACAAGTTCTCAGATCTGCCGGGAAGCTTCGGGCCTTACGGTTGGTTTGCGCCAGATGAGAGGAAATGCCCCTCTCGGTTCACTTTTCGGGCGTGTCACCAATCGAGAGGATTCGGACCATGCGCGACCTTTCCCGTCGTGATCTGCTCAGGGCGACGGCCGTCGGCGCCGGAGCGGTCGCCATCCCGAGCGTGATCACCGGCAGCTCGGCCGTCGCGGCCGACGGTCCCGGTTGGCCTTCCGACACGAAGTTCCCGCCGGCGCAGCTGACCGGCCGGATCGTCCGCCCGCAGAGCCCCCACTACGCGGAGGCCAGCCTCGGCTGGGACGAGCTGTTCGTGCACTATCCGCTGGTCATCGTCTTCGCTCAGGAGACCCAGGACGTGGTCAACGCGCTCACCTGGGCGCGGCAGCACAACGTCGCGCTGCGGGTACGCAGTGGCCGGCACAACCTGGAAGGCTGGTCGAACGTCGACAACGGCATCGTGATCGACGTCAGCGAGCTGAAGGACGTCCACATCGACACCGCCACCCGCACGGCGAAGGTCGGCGCGGGGCTCACCCAGTCGGAGGCGGTGACCGCCCTCGGGGAGCACGACCTCGCGGCGACGACGGGCACGGAGGGGACAGTGGGCCTCTCCGGCGCCACCCTCGGCGGCGGTCTCGGTTTCTTCACCCGCTACCTCGGGATGGCCTGCGACAACCTGATCGGCGCGGAGATCGTCGTGGCGGCGGGCGCCGACGGGGCGAAGGTGCTCGAGGTCGACCCGTGGAACTACTCGGACCTGCTCTGGGCGCTGCGCGGCGCGGGCAACGGCAACTTCGGGATCGTCACCTCCCTGACCTACAAGGTCGCTCCGGTCACCAGCGTCGCGTACCTGCAGGTGACCTGGCCCGGTCTCGACGACCTGCACGAGGTCTTCGACACCTGGCAGCGCGTCGCACCCTTCACCGACCCGCGCCTCGGCAGCCAGGTCGAGGTCCACCCGACCGAGATCCTGTTCTTCGCGGTCCTGGCGGACGGATCCGAGGCGGAGGCCAGGGAGCTGCTGGCGCCGATCCTGTCGATCGGCAACCCCACAGTCACCGTGCAGACCGGCAACTGGGGCGACGTCTACGCCGGCTTCCAGACCCCGAGCGAGGACGACCCGGCGAACTGGAAGTTCTTCTCCCAGTTCACCCGCGAGCCGTTTCCGGAGAAGGCGGTCAGCATCGTCCGCGAGTTCATGGAGAAGGCGCCCTCACCCGACAGCAACTTCTTCACCCAGGCCTTCGGCCGGGGAGCGCAACGACAGGAGCCCTTCGGCGGCTCGGCGTTCCCGCACCGCGACGCGCTCTTCTACTCGGAGCCCGGCGCGGGCTGGGGCAAACGCGGCGAACCCGACAGCGGCGATGCCATCACCCCGATCGCCCAGACCTGGATCGCCGAGTTCAGCCAGGCGCTGCGGCCCTACGTCGACGGCGCCTACGTGAACGTGCCGAACATCGGCATGGCCGAGTGGGAGAAGGCCTACTGGGGGCACAACTTCCCGCGCCTGCGCAAGATCAAGGCGAAGTACGACCCGCACAACGTCTTCCAGTACGAGCAGAGCATCCCGCCCGCGACGCACTGATCCGTGATGACCGGCGGTGCGGGTGGCACCCGCCCGCACCGCCGGGCACCGCCGCCGACGGCGGGCTCGAATCACCGGTCAGGAGGGCACCGCCTTGTCGAGGACGACGCGCAACGGGTGCGGGGCGCTGGTGGCGAGGTCGCCGAGCACGGCGAGCAGCCGACCGTACTGATCGGACGGCTCATCGACGAGCAGTTGGCCGGCGTCGGTGATCAGCACCGTGAGCGGACCGGCGTCGAGCTGGTCCCGGAGGACGTCGGAGAGGGCGTCCCAGGTCTCCCCCAGGTACGCCGGCAGGGCCAGTACGGAGGCGAGCGCGGCGAACAACCCGGCCCTGGTCCGTGTCGTCGCTCCGGCCAACACCACAGCGCCGGGCACGTCGAGGCCGCCGTCGTGGCGAACGATCAGCCAATCGGGCACCCGACCCTCGTGCTCGGCGACCATCACGTTCCTCCTGATCTGATCGGTACGACGACCCGCGGCGGGGCCGACCGATTGCGGCCGGCCGGCCCCCCGGTCGGTCAGAGCCGGTAGAAGTCGGTGTAGTGGTTGGGCGAGAACCAGGTGACCCCGGTGCTGCGGTTCACCACGATCCGGTACGCGTCCCGGGCGGCGCCCTGGGTGCGCGGGTAGACGTCGTACTCGTGGTAGGTGGCGTTGGTGGGCAGTTGACCCTCGTAGTTGTAGAACCGGCCGCCGGCGAAGTTGGACTTCCCGCCGCTCCAGGAGTACCAGCCTCTGCTGGTCGGGAACCCCTTGGCGGACCAGCCCGAACGGGCGGTGCGGGCGTCCGCGCAGCGGCTCATGGTGCAGGAGCTGTAGACCGCCGCCGAGGCCGGGTCGGTCAATCGAGGGGAGACCACGGACGGGCCGACCAGCGCGGCGGCGACCATGGCGAGGAGCAGTGCGAGAGTGGTGGTACGCCGGCGGATCGCGCCGAGCGTGGCCAGCGGGGACACGAGGGTGGACACAGGCTGCCTCCAGACCATCCAATCCATCGATCCACATGATTGTCGGACCGAGCCTAGTCTCACCGCTGCCGGTCGACGACAACACCCATCGGCACCCCAACTGCTCCGCAATGGTGGGTGAACCCCGAATGATCACCAGTCTGGTTGGTGTCGATATGCCGTCTGCTCGGTGACGGCGTGGCGGCAGGCATATCGGGCACCGGTTGTTAGCGTGAAACGCGGATCCGTGACCGTGGAGGGGTGCCATGACGGACGCCCCCGACGGGAGGCCGAGGCCCGCGGACCGGTGGCGGCACCGGGGTGTACGCGGGTTGACCATCGCCCGCGACGCCGGTGTGCGCGGTTGGCGGTGGTGGGCGCGTAGCTGGGATCGACTGGTCGCCGCGCTGCAGGACGAGGCGCCCGTCGGCTCCGCTGCCGCGCCGTCGCCGTCCGGTCCACTCGTCGAACAACGCGACGCACCCCGGCTGATCGCGGTCCCCGCACGCGGATACGTGTACTCGTTCTACATCCGCGCCACGTTCGCCTGGTCGTCACCGGCGAGCCTGCGGTCCGAGGTGCTGAGCTGGTACGTGCAGTACTTCCAACCGAACGCGATCCAGCGGCTGACCCGGCTGGCCGCCGACGCCGCCCGGGACCTGCCGCCGAACCGGGCAGCGGACCTGGAGGTGGCGTTGCAGCGGGCGCTCGCCGACGATCCCGTTTGGCGCTACCGGCGGGGCGAGGTCGTCATCACCTGCCGACCCGACGCCGCCGTCCGGCTCGACGACCGGATCCTGCCGGCACTCAAGCCGCACATCGACCGGCTGGTCAAGCTGGAGTACCAGTTCGACGAGCAGCTCCGGCAGGCCAGGTACGCCGAGGAGCTGAGCCGTCGGTGGACGGCGATCCTTAACGACCACGTCGATGAGACAGCTGACCAGGACATCACCGACGCCCGTGACCACATGCTCACCGCCCAGCAGGACGCCGCACGCTGGATCAACGAACTCCTCAGCCACCACCCCGACCCGACCCCCTCTCCCTCCGTCCCACCCCAACAGACTCGCTCGGCCCCTGATTCATCCCCTTCATGATCACTCGATGGTGGGTAGTTCGGTGGGGCTGTTGCGGCGTTTCGGGTCAGGTAGCGGGGAGGTAGGCCACTCGGGCGGGTCCCCCCGGAGCAGCGGGCAACAATCGGCAGAGGCACTGTCCGGTACATGTCATTGACAGGGCGTCACGAAGCTGACAAGACTTTGCATTCCCACGCCGCCGATCAGCCACAAGCCGACGGTCGCCCCTCGTGATCCGGTCACTCTGTGCGACCCGCGCTGCCACTACCGCCGCTGCGCTCGCCGATGGGCAGGCCATCGGCCAGCCACCTCAGCGCCCTCGAGCTCCGTCCAGAAGCGATGCGAAGTGCTGCGCCAAGTCCGGTGTGGACAGGTAGAGCAGAAGGGAGTTCTCGTGGAACCTCATCCCCGCGGCGCTGCTCGAGTTCCGCATCGGCGCGTAGGGAAGCGGGCGGTGGGCTGATGCTCCGAATCATGTTGTGCGGCGCCCACGACACAGAGCGCTACCGCGAGGACTTCATTCACGTCGCCAACGGCTTTGACGCGGAGGTCTGGCACTACCTGTCCGGAGACATCCTGCACGTCAACCATGCGCAGGCAAGCTGGGAGACCAACTCGCGCGACACCGTGCGGCACGCACATGTGTGCGTGTTCGTCATCGTCGAGGCGTACGGAGAGATCACGTGGAGGACGGAACTGCGGGAGGCGCTGGCCATCGGGAAGCCGACCCTGGTCTTCTGCCTGGATCGGACCTACCAGGTGTACAAGACTCTCACCAGAGAGGCCGCCGGAATCCTCGACCCCGACAAGCAGAAGCTTGTCGACATCCTCAGCGAGGTGGAGTCAGAGCGACGGCTGACCGTCATCCCGTTCTCGTACGGAGGCTTCAAGGACCGCTTCAAGAGTCAGCTGTCCAGACTGACGGAACTGGCCCTACGCCAGATGGAGGAACGCAACAAGCGGGCTGCGGTGGTCCGGCTGTTCAATGAGCGCACTCGGCTCAGCCGGTCCGAACTACTGGTCGGCGCCGAAATCGCGGTCGACGAGTTCGAGAACAAGATCGCTCGTAAGCAGGCGATCCGCGTGCTCGCCGCGCACCGTGCCGCAGACGAGGAGATCATCATCGCGCTGATGTCCAGCATGGAGCAGGGCGTACAGCGACTCGCGATCGAGCTGCTACCGCAGCTCTACGCACCCCGGCCCGCCGATCCGGACTTCTTCGCGCACTGCATCTCGGTGGCGAACCGGGCCGCCGACGTCGGCGTCGCCAGACGCCTCATCCCGGCGCTGGTCGGCATCGATCTGCCCGCCGCCGTTCGCGCGATGGCGACGCTCGAACTTGTCGAGTCCGGTGCCCGCCGCCGGCTGGCCGAAACCCTCGAGACGTACGAGCAGCGCATCACCGATCCCGAGGTGGTCGACGGCGTGTGTTCCCTGCTCACGCGCTGCCTGACGAGCGAGGCGGAATTGGACTGGAAAAATCGCTGCCGCGCGTTCTACGAACGGCTGACCTCGGGTCGGCCCGGCGACGGCGGCCACTCCAGCCACAATGGCGATGGACAGCCGCAATGTCCGGACGACGGCAACCGAGTGGCCGATTGAGCACACCGAAACTCCACCGCAATTTCGTCCGAAAGTCGTCGTCGAATTGACAGATCTTGTATAGCGCGTGAATCAGGGGTTGCGGTTTCCCCGTAAGTGGAGTGCACTCACTTTTGCCCCGAACGATGGGCAGAAGGCCGGTGCGACCGAGCAATTAGTTCTGACGCATGAGCGCCTTCTCCGCCAAGAAACGGCATAGGAGGGTCAACATGGCGACTTGGGCCGACCTCAAATCCTACGTACGGTCGAACTACAAGATTTCCGATGACCAGCAGGACCTGATCAAGCTCGTCTTCGAGACCGGGAACCTCCGTTCGCAGGTAGTGCTGCTCTGGCATGTCACCCTGGCGGACGGGTCCGAGGAGTGGGTGCAGATCGAGTCGTCCTTCGGGGAGTTGCACTCGGTCAACGTGGTGCAGGCGCTGCGCGAGATCGGAAACACGGTCTGCGGCGGGATGTCCGTCCTGGGCGACATGGTGACGTTCCGCCACGCCGTGCCGCTGCTCAACCTGAACATCAACGAGTTCGAACGGCCACTGGCGCTCGTGACCTCGACCGCCGACCGCCTTGAGCAACTCCTCACCGGGGCCGACCGGTACTGAAGCGTGACGCGTCGGCTGGGCGGCTGCATCCAGCCGGAGGACGTCACCCGAAGGGCCGATAGGGTGCCTATTGTCGATCAGTATTCTGTGACGGCAGATAAAGGCGCGCTGCCCTCTGAACGACCATCCAACACTCGCACCCCTGGGCGCCGT
Source organism: Micromonospora hortensis (assembly GCF_022230935.1). Taxonomy (NCBI): domain Bacteria; kingdom Bacillati; phylum Actinomycetota; class Actinomycetes; order Micromonosporales; family Micromonosporaceae; genus Micromonospora; species Micromonospora hortensis. Next base: position 43,219 of record NZ_JAKKFE010000030.1, on the reverse strand, counting down.
CTCCGCTGAGAGCGTGTTCGAGAAGGTCCGTTGAAAACGGTGTGGCGGGATGACATCCGCCGGCGGCGAAATACCGGCCTGGAACGATTCGACGCCGACACGAAGCAGGCGTGGCGGCTGGTGTTCGAGAAGAACTGGCGCGGATGACGCGCGGCGAAGTGAAACAGGAGGCAACGATGGGCTGTGCATGCGTCAAGGCAGGCAAATCGAAGTGCGCGTGGTGCAAGGAGGCTGAAGGGCTCAGGCGGAAGCCCTCGGGCCACAACTGTCAATGGGGAACTTGTTCCTGACAACCGCCGAGCCGTAGATGCCCCTGGCCTGTCCGGCTGGCCAGGTCAGGGGCCCTTCGGAACTGGGCGAACCTGCTCAGTATTCGTGAGCGACCGGCGTTGCCGGAGACCGAGTGAGTCGCACCTCTGCCTGCTGATCCACAGTCCTATACCGTCAACGGTGGTTGTGGTTGCCGGCGGCGGACTTGCCACCGACTCCGCGCCAGGTCGGGCAGGTTTCGTCGACGTGGTAAGCGTTGCCCCCGTCCAGGCGCGTACGCCGCACGACACCGGTGCCCCGGCAGGTTCCGCACTTCATGCAGTTGTCGCAGTTTGGGTCATAGCCAGGCATGGTTGCTCTGTCGTCAGATGCTCGGTCGGGGAAGCGGGATGTAGGGCTCCAGCTCTGCGCTCACCCAGTGGGGCGGTGACTGCAGCGCCAGGCCGACATTGACGAAGACTTCGTAGAGCGAGGCGGCCTGCTTCCACTGGCTGCGGGAGCGGGTCGGGTCCTCGTCGCTGTACCGCGCGTCGATCAGAGCGAGGTACGCCCCTGAGTCGTCCCGGCACACGTGGAGGGTGTTCGAATCGCGGTCGGCGGTCAGCGTGGCGACGTGGCGCACCTCGCCCGGTGCCAGCTCACGCAGCCCGGACCGCTCCGGCGGCGGCGGCGGGATCGTCGGGAGCCAGTTGGTGACATCGCCGCCGGTGTCGACCCACCGGTTCCACTCGTAACCACGCACCCGCAGCGGCGGGACGCCGTTCTGGCGCAGGAAACGGATTCCACCGTCCAGCACGACCTTTGCGTCGTCACCCTCGAAGCCGAGGCCGAGCAGCTCGGCCACCGCCCGACTCGCCCCGTACGCCGACCATCCGCCCTGTGGGGTCACCTCCCAGGCGAGCGCGGCAGTCAGGCCGGCCGGGTCGGACTGGCTCAGCGGCAGCAGCGTCGACAGCATCCCCCACGCCTGTTCGGGCCCGATGCCGCTGCGCTCGCCGTACCACTCGTAGCGGGCGAAGTCCGCCAGCATGGCGGCGGTGCCAGGCGGCAGTTTGCCCGGACGGCCGCGGTGATTCGACATACCCTGGTCCTCTTACATCCCGGCGGCGCGCCGACGCCGCTCCCTGGCCTTGTCGTTGAAGACAATCCGTGCCTCCGGGCGACCCCGGGCAAGCCAGACAACAAAGCTGACCGGCCAGAACATCAGAGTCAGCAGGGACCCGACGAACCATTCCAGACCGACCCCGCCCTCACCAATGATCTTGATCCGGCCCTGCCCGAGACCCGCCCTGGCTCGCACGTAAATCAGGCCGATGAAGAAGCCGAGGAAATAGATCAGCGGCATGACACATTCCATTGACGTGCTCCCATCGCACACAGGCCATCCGTGGTGGCCGAGGGGCTGAGACTGATCTTCTGTCGATCCATGCCGCATCGGCGCTGACGGTTGAGCCACGCTCACTGTGCGGCGGGTGGAGGCTCACCGTACGGAGCCTCACGCAGCGACATCAAGAACTTCGAATGAGTTACCGTCGGGTATGGCCGGTCCGGTCCCGTCGACGAGACCGGACCGGACGGGGCAGGCGGGAGACGGCCATCAGGAACTGACCGGTCGGCCGGGCACTTCACCTACCGGCCCGGCCGACCAGGCCGAATCGGTTGCTCAGGCCAGAACGCTGCGGTGGGCGTTCACCACCCAGGCGTCCGGCAAGCCGATCCACTCGTTGTCGCCCACCCGCACCACCGCACCGTCCAGCTTGGGCAGCAGCGCCGGGCCCTCCATCCGACAGCGCACCCACACGCCCCCCGCCCCACCGCGCGCCGCGTCGGCCAGCTCGTAGAGCCGGTCCATTGCCCGGTACCGCGCCAGCACCGCCGCGTCGTGCAGCGGCACCGGCCCAGTCGCGGTCGACAACGAGGCGCGCAGCGCCGGCACGGTGAGCTGCCACGCCTGTTCGACGTACGCCCCGAGCTTGGCCAACTCCGGCGACTCGGCCGTCCGCCGGCTCGGCGCGGCGGTCACCGACGGCCGCCGCTGCAGGATCGACACCGACGACGAGGCGGCTTGCGGCGGCGGTGGGACGTACCTGTCGCGGTCCCAGCGCAGCTCGAAGCCGGCTTCGGCGAGCAGCCGGTCCAGCAGGGATGCCGCCGCCGGTCTGGTCGACCCGGCGGCGGCCGATGGGCCCGAGAGCGCCCGTCCGAGCAGCTACGCGCTAGGAGGTGAAGGTCCAGAGGAAGTAGAAGCCGGGGGCGTTGGGGCCGTACTGGCGGTACTCGCAGTAGTACCGGCTCCACAGGCCGGTCCGAACGCCCTCGCTGCCATAGCTGTTGCAGAACTGACCGTCGGAGTAGACGTTGCGCAACGTCCCGCCCGGCGGATCCGCCGCAGCCGGAGTAGCGCTGACCCCGACCAATCCGCCCAATGTCAGCGCCACCGCCGTCACCAGGGTCGCCCATCTGCGTCCGCGCATGAAGCCTCCTCGTATCACTGTCCACAGTGCATAACGGCGCCACGCCGAGCCGAGACCAGGACATCGAAGTTCGTGAAAGTAGAGGCTCGCATGGGCGCGTGTGGTTCGACTCCCGACAACGGGCGGCGCTACCGCGACGATCCGCCAGCGATCTCCGTCGAATGGGCATCCGCCCTGAACACGCGTCAGCCGCCGTGCCACATGGGGCGTCACGACGGACACCCTGCTAGTGGGGCAATCACCGAGCACCAGCCGGTCAGGTTGCGGAATGGTAGATCATCTGAGAGCGGCGGTGGAGCAGGCGGCCCCCGAGAGGACGTCCGCCCTTCCAGACCCACCACACGGACCTCCCGCGCTCCCGCCTGCCCTCAGAGAGGACCGTCGTGGCTCAGGTGTATCGAGGTGGCCAGCCCTATCCCGCCGGCCACCCAGGCAGGTAGACGCCGCACGAGGTGCGGACCCCGGCATTCCGCCGCTTCAGCGAGATTCCTTAGCTGCCAGACGGGCCTGCGCGCCGTCCGCATCCATTGATGGTGTCGGATTGCTGATGGACGTGGCCGAAACGATCTGCAGGCCCGATGGCGACAAGCGCCTGGGCGATTCCGTCCCAGGGCTTACCGAAGGCGAAGTCGCCGCGCGGGCGTTGCGAGCGGCGAGCGCTACCTCCTCGACAAGTCGGCGCTCGCCCTCTGGTGCTGGGGGACGGCCCGGTTGGTGCGTTCTCTCTGGGTCTAGCCGCCGAAGCTCAGCGCCCGCCGCAGATCCACGTCCAGGCTCTCGTTGTACTGCGGATCGGGCTCTGCCCCGGCAGCGCTGAGGACGGTGCTGAAAAAGCATCTGGCGCCAACGGCGAGGATCACGTGGAAGATGTCCGCGTCATCGAGACCGAGGCCGCGCAACCTCACGACGTCGGCCTCGGTGACGGAGTTCGCATCGGCCGCGACCTTTCCGGCGAAGGCGACGACTGCGACCTCCTGCGCGGAGAGACCGGCGCTGCCATGGTCTGACGCGATGGCGGCGACGGTTGGCGCGTCGAAGAACTTGTCGCGTAGGACCTTTCCATGTGCCAGGCCGCAGTAGGAGGATTTCAGGGCCCTGGCTGCGGCGAGGGTCGCCAACTCATATCGGCGCAGCTCCATCCCGGCCTTCACCGCACCGTTGAGCTGCTGCCAAGCCCTGTACACCGCCGGACTCTGGGCGAACAACCTGGTGTAGTTGGGAAGGTAGCCCATCGCCTTCGTGTCGGCCTCGAACAACCGCTCGGTGTCCAGCGACTGGTCTGCCTGCTGCAGGAAACTCATCCGACTCCTCCCATGCTTGACCCGGGACAGTACGCCGTTGGGACTGCGGACGCTGTCGGGAAATCGGCGTGGGCGTCAATGCGATCCGCCTCCCGCGATGGACCCGAGCGCTGGTCTCCCCGTCCAGGCCCACATTTCCAGCGCATCCCGGTCGACGAGCGTGATGTTGAGCTGTCGGGCTATCTGAATACCGTCGCCCGCGGTGAAGAAACTGTTAGTCACGAGCATGCAGATCTCGCCACCGTGGATGTCCCGACAGGTGCCGGCGAACCGCTGGATCGCGGCACTGCCGACCCGGTTGTTAGGGCTCTGCCGCTTGCACTGCACCACGACGCGTCGGCCGTCGGGGGCGATCGCCAGGACGTCCGCTCCCCGGTCGCCGGAACCACCGCACACCCTCACGTCCCGAAACCCGGACGCGACCAGGATCCGGGCGAACCACTGCTCGAACTCGGGTCCGCTCATCGTGTCCGTCACCGCGATCAGCCTGTCCCGCTGGGCCTGGTCGGCCCGTTCGCGGGCACGCTGCGTCGACACGACGAGACCCACCGTGGCCGCCGCCATGACGACGAGGCTCACCAGGAGAGCGGACCAGTATGGATGCCGCTGCACGAAATCGATGACCATGCGGAGGAGCACGAAAGCGACGACGGCACACAGCGCCAGAGCCCAGCCGTTGGCAGATCTGCCGCCACCGGCCACGCGGCGGACCGTCGATCTGCGCCGAATGCTGCCCGTGCGCCGTCTTCGGTAATGCGCCCGAACCCGTGCGCCACCCTTCCTGGTGTGGGACCTGACATACGGCACGAGGCACCTCCCCGGTCGGGAAAGCCTCAGTGTCGCGGTAGCGTGCGACAAACCCCCTGCACGGCCGTCGATGGTGTCCGGTACCCGTCGCGGTCGGCGTCCCATGCGGGAGCGCCCGCAGCGAGCCCCCGGCACCGCCGCGCTCAGTTGGCGGGCACCTCCGGCTTCGCGGTGGACCGGTCGACCAACGCCCGCCGCAGCGTCGCGGACTGCTCCACCGACCCCCCGTGCACCCCGAGACTGTGCCGGGCCGCCCGGTAGTAGCCGTCGCGGGCCTCGTCCACGCGGGTCAGCATTTCCGCCACGTCCGATGGCGGCTCGACGATTCCCCGGGCGAGCCGTTCGACCTGCCAGATCGCGTCCCGCCACCTGGCGGCGGCGGCGACAGTCGGCTCGTCGCCGAGCAGCAGCAGGTTCTCCCAGACGATGGTGCGCCGCGCGTCCGCCTCAGCCAGCCGGACTAGCCCCTCCTCGCGGTCGATGGGGTGGCTCCGCGATCCCGGCCGGTGGTCGGCCGTCAGTCGCAGCGCCACCGCGTGACTCTCCTTGAGGGCGTGCGCGTAGTCGACGTACGCGTCGAGCCGTCGCTCGTCCCAGCGGACGCTCTGGCTTCGCCGCCACCGGGCGCGGTCGGCGAGGGAGGTGGCGAGGATCGTGCCCAGGGTGCCAACCAGGACGCCGAGGAGCGCCGGAAGCTGCGTCAGAAGGTCACTCACGCGCTCGAGGCTGCCAGCCCCAGGCAACCCCCTCACCCTCTGCCCACCGCGTCAGTTCGGCGGGTCGCCAAGATGGCAAGGGTTTCCCGGCGTACTTCGTCGACGTCGTGCACGAGGCGGCGGTGGGCGAAGCGAATGACCAGGATCCCGACGGCCGCCAGCAGGGCATCACGGCGCAGGTCGATCTCCCGCTGGTCTGGGCTGCCGTGGGTGGTGGCCCCGTCGAGTTCGATGTTGACCCGTTCCCGCTCGGCGAACATGTCGAGGTACACCAAGCGGCGCCCGACACGCACCGGCACCTGCCGGCGGAGCGCCGGCATTCCGGGACCGGTGAAGACGTGCTCGTGTCCCCAGATCTCGAGCGGGCTGCGGCAGCCGTCGGCAAGTTGCGTCAGCAGATGCCGGAGCGCCGCCCGGTCGATCAGCTTCGGCGCCCGCTCCAGGGCTGCCGACAGCCGTTCGGGTGTGGTCAGCCAGTCGGTGACCGCTCGGATCACCGACGCCCGTCGGTCGGCGGGCGGCATCGTCGGCCACGAGTCGACGAGTGCCTGTTCGAGGCGGGTGACCGTCAGGCCCCGCCGAACTATCACCTGCGGCGGCTCGATGGTCAGGCCGTGGCGTCGATGCACGATCACCCCTGGCCGGGTGCGCACGCTCGCGCTCGCCGGCACGCTCAAGTGCACGAGGTCGCCAACCACCTCGGGGCGCAGTCCCCATACGGCGAGCGCGCTGACATGACTGAGCGCGCCGCAGCCGCCGGCCCAGGCAAGAGCCGCCCGCCGGCTCAGGGCAGGGTCGAGCCGACTCAGAGCCGGAGCGCCGGGTCGCCCACCGACGAGGTGCGCCGCCACGAACACCTCGGGCAGCACCCGTACCAATTCGCCGTTACGGCAAGCCTGCTGAAGCGTCCACGACGGCACCACCTGCCCGGCCGCCCCGAGCGTCACCAGCCCACCGCCAAGCTCCACGAGTTCCCGAAGCACCGAGTTCACGCACGGAACCGTGAAGCTTTACCCCAGCCCTCCGCAACCGCACCAGCCGGCCCTCTGTGGACAGCCGCCGACCTGTGTAGAACGCCCGGCCGGAACCCACCTGTGCTAGTTCAGGTGATCGGTGGCAGCTCAGCAGGGCTGGCGTCGGCGTGTCGAGTCGCTCAGCTGCCAGCGATCATCGGGACGCCCGAGCCGTGGCTCAGGACGGGACGTCGCGGTGGCGGAAGGCGGCCACGCCGACCGCGAGCAGGGCCGCGGCCACCGCCGCCAGCACCACCAGGGGAAGCACCGCCGGGTCGACAGCGGGCACGGCCGGCACATGGGTGTACGGCGAGACGTTGAGCGCGGCCTGCGGCAGCTCCAGCACGGCGCCGAGCTGCCCGAGGAGCAGGAAGACCAGCAGCGCCGTCCAGGACAGCACTACCGACCAGCGGGGCAGCAGCCCGAAGATCGCGGTCACCACGCCGGCGATCACGAGCAGGGCGGGTAGGCGCAGCAGCGCGGCGCCGCCCAGCTCGACGGCCTGGCCGAGCGGGTCTCCGGTGACGATGCCGTAGCCGAGGCCGGTGGTCACGCCGGCGAGCAGCAGCAGGGCGAGCGCCCCGAGTGTCGCGGCGAGCACCTGGGTGCCGAGCCAGCGGGTGCGGCTGACCGCCGTGGCGAGGGCGGCCTCCAGCACCCCGTCGGCTTCGTCGCCGCGTACGCGCAGCAGGGCCTGCACGACGTACGCGCCGATGGTCAGGGCGAAGAGGCCGAGCATCGCCGCCAGGTACGCGTTGATCAGGTCGGCTCCGCCACCCATCGCGTTGATCGCTTCGGCGGCGGCGGGATTCGCGCCGATCATGTCGTTGAACTCGTCGCCGGCGACGCCCATGGAGAGGCCGAGCACTGCCACCCCGACAGCCCAGCCGAGCAGCGTGCCCCGCTGCGTCCGCCAGGCCAACCCGGTGGGGCTGAGCAGCCGTGGCGCTCCGGTGGCCGGGCCGCGTCGGGGGGCGATCAGCCCGGCGCCCTGGTCGCGTCGCTCGGCGAGGGCGTACGCCAGCGCCACTCCGGCGAGCAGCAGCGCGACGGGCAGGGCGAGCACCCACCAGCGTTCACCGTCGAAGGCTCGTACCTGGTTGCCCCAGCCGAGTGGGGAGATCCACGACGGCCAGGCGCTGCGCACGCGGGTGCCGTCGGCGCTCTGTTCGCCGAGGACGTCTCCGGCGGCGCGCAGGACGAAGGCGAGCCCGACGGTGGCGGCGGCGAGCGCGTTGGCGCCGCGCGAGGTGACGGAGAGCTGGGCGGTGACCGCGGCGATCGCGGTGAAGGCGACCCCGACGCCGCCGATCGCGGCCGCCGCCGCGACGGAGCCGGCGAGCGGCAGACCGGCGCCGACCAGCGCGACCGCGAGCAGCACGGCGGCCACCGTGTTCGCCGCGACGATGACGAGCAGCGCGGCGGTGAGCGGCGCGTACCGGCCGACCACGTTGGCGCCGAGCAGTTCGGCCCGGCCGGTCTCCTCGTTCTGGCGGGTGTGCCGGGTCACCGCGAAGGTGCTCAGCAGCGCGACGATCAGGGCCAGCGTCACGTACGTCTCGGCGACGACCACGGCACCGAGGTCGGTGCCGTGGATGGGGCCGTTGAAGGCGCGGGCGACCAGACTGGACGCCGAGGTGGTGGCGTAACCCAGCCGGGCCTCCTGGTCCGGGTAGATGCCGGCGACGCTGCCGGCGAGGGCGTAACCGAGCAGGGGCGTGCCGAGGATCCAGATGGCGAGGCGGATCCGGTCGCGGCGCAGTACGAGCCGGGCCAGTCGGGTCGTGCCGGTGAGGGCGATCACCGGGCACCGCCCTGCGAGGCGTCAGCCTGCAAGTCGGCGTCCGAGAAGCCGGTGGCGGGAGTACCAGATGCAGCAGCGGCGGGGTCGTCGCCGTAGTGGCGGAGGAAGAGCTGCTCCAGGGTGGGTGGTGTGCTGGTCAGCGCGCGGACGCCGAAGCGGATGAGCTGGCCGAGCAGCTCGTCGAGGTGGGCGGGCTCGACCTCCAGGTGGGTGCGGCCGTCGACCTCGTGCACGTCGTGCACGCCGGGCAGCGCGTCCAGGCCGGTGACCGGGCGGGCGGTCTCGACGGTCACCGCCGTGCGGGTGAGGTGGCGCAGCTCGGTGAGGGTTCCGGATTCGACGGTGCGGCCCTCGCGGATGATGCTGACCCGGTCGCAGAGCGCCTCGACCTCGGCGAGCACGTGACTGGAGAGCAGCACTGTGGCGCCGGCCTGCTTGACCCGCCGGACCTCGTCCTGGAACACCGCTTCCATGAGGGGGTCGAGGCCGGAGGTCGGCTCGTCGAGCACGTACAGCTCCACCGGGGAGGAGAAGGCGGCGACGATGGCGACCTTCTGCCGGTTGCCCTTGGAGTAGGTGCGGCAACGGCGGGTCGGGTCCAGGTCGAAGCGGTGCAGCAGCTCGTCGCGGCGACGCCGGTCGAGGCCGCCGCGCAGTTGACCGAGCAGATCGATGGCTTCCCCGCCGGTGAGGTTGGGCCAGAGGTTGACGTCGCCCGGCACGTACGCCAGCCGGCGGTGCAGGCGGACCGCGTCGCGCCACGGGTCGGCGCCGAGCACCTGGGCGTCGCCCGAGTCGCGGCGGAGCAGCCCGAGCAGGATCCGGATGGTGGTGGACTTTCCGGAGCCGTTGGGCCCGAGGAAGCCGTGCACCTCCCCCTGCTCCACGCGCAGGTCCAACCCGTCGAGTGCCCGGATGGCGCCGAACGTCTTGACCAGGTTGCCGATCGCGATGACGGGCATGGCCCCTCCTGCCGTTGGCTACGTCGACCATCACCCACTGTACTGACCAACGGTCAGTCGAATCAATGGTGATCGTGCCCACCGGTCAGGACGTCGCTAGGCTTGCCGGCATGACCGCCGATCCCGCGGACGACACCCGCACCCGGATCCTGCGCGCCGCGCTCGACCTGTTCGCCGAACACGGCTACCAGCGCACCTCGCTGCGCCAGATCGGCGAGCGGCTGCGGCTCTCCAAGACCGCGATCCTGTACCACTTCCCCGCCAAGGAGCATCTGCTCGCCGCCCTGGTCGAGCCCTTGGTGGCGGACCTGGAGGCGCTGCTCGACTCGGCACGGACAGAGCCCACCGAGCGGGCCCGGTGGACAGTGCTGGAGGGCTGGCTGGACATCATGCTCGCCCACCGCCGGCCGCTCGGCATGCTCTTCCACGACATCGCGCTGATCGGTCGGGGCGACACGTACCACCGCCTGATGGAGGTCGCGATGCGGGCCAATGACCTTATCGCCGGACCGAACGCTGGGCGCCGCGAGCGGGTCCTCGCGGTCCAGGCGGTGGGCGCGTGCAGCGATCCGGTCGTCTTCTTCACCGACGTGTCCGACGAGGTGTTGCGCGCCGACATGCTCGACGGCGCACGCCGACTACTGGCCCCGCTGCCCGCGGACAACGCGGCCGGCCCACCCGCGGACACCGCGGCCGAGCCGCGCACGGACTCCTCGGCCGGGTCACACGCAGACGCCGCAGCGAGGACACGCACGGACGCCGCCGGGTCACACATGGACGCCGCAGCCAGGCCACACGCAGGCGCCGCCGGGCGGAACTCAGACGCGACCCCGGGGAGCGCGACCCCGGCGATACCAGCGGGCACGGCCAGCGGGGCGGCGAGCCGACGTCGGCGGCCGGGACGGCCGCCCGCGCTGGGTCGGGAGCAGATCGAGGCGGCTCGGCGCATGCACGCGGCGGGCACCCACTCCGTGGACGCCATCGCCGCGGCGCTGGGTGTCTCGCGGGCCACCGTCTACCGCCACCTGACCGCGCCGTAACGAGACAGTTCCGAGACTGTTTCGAGACGGTTGTGATCCGGTGTTCAGGCCGCCAGCGTGGCGTAGCGGCCGTTGCGGTCCAGCAGGCTGGCGTGGGTGCCGGCCTCGACGATCCGACCGTGGTCGAGCACCGCGATCTGGTCGGCGTCGCGGACCGTGGAGAGCCGGTGGGCGATGGTGATCGTGGTGCGCCCCTGGGCGAGCACGTCGAAGGCCCGCTGTACGGCGCGTTCGGTCTCGGTGTCCAGTGCGCTGGTGGCCTCGTCGAGGACCAGGATGCGCGGGTCACGCAGCAGTGTCCGGGCGATGGCGAGGCGCTGCTTCTCACCGCCGGAGAACCGGTGCCCGCGTGAGCCGACCATGGTGTCGTACCCGTCGGGCAGCCCGGCGATCAGGTCGTGGATCTGGGCGGCACGAGCAGCGTCCTCGATCTCGGTGTCGGTGGCCCCCGGCCGGGCGTAGCGCAGATTCTCCCGGACGGTGGTGTGCAGCAGGTACGTCTCCTGGCTGACCACGCCGACGATCGCGGCCAGGTCGGCCAGGCGCAGGTCGCGCAGGTCGACGCCGTCGATGGTGATCCGGCCGGCGGTCGGGTCGTGCAGCCGGCTGACCAGCCCGGCGAGGGTGCTCTTGCCGGAGCCGGTCTCGCCGACCAGGGCGAGGCTGGTGCCGGCGGGCACGTCGAGGGTGATCCCGGCGAGGGCGGCGGTGTCGCTGCCCGGATAGCCGAAGGTGACGTCCTCCAGGCGCAGGTGGCCGCGTACCTGGGCGAGGTCGAGACGGACCGGTTCGGTGGGGTCGGCCACGTCGACCGGCAGGTCCAGGTATTCGAAGATCCGCGCGAAGAGCGCCAGCGAGGCGGTGAGCGAGACACCCACGTTGAGCAGGCCCATCAGCGGTCGGAACAGGCCGCCCTGCAGGGCCGTGAAGGCGACAAGGGTGCCGATGCTCAGCGTGCCGGCGGTGCCGGGCAGCCCGGCGGCGAGGTAGATGACCGCCGGTACGGCGGCGAAGACGATGCTCATCGAGGCCATCCGCCAGCGGCCGGCCAGCTCACTACGTAGCTCCAGGTCGACCAGGCGGGCCGAGGAGGCGCTGAACCGGTCGATCAGCGCGGGGCCGGTGCCGAGGGTCTTGGCCAGCTGTATGCCACTGATCGAGAGCCCTTCCTCCACCGTGACGTTGAGGTCGGCGAGTTCGCGTTGCCGTTGGGCGGTGATCTCGCGGCGCATCCGGGCGACCCGACGGGTCAGCCAGATGGCCGGCGGCAGCACCACGAGCGAGACCAGGGAGAGCTGCCAGGAGAGCGCGACCATGGCGACAGTGGTGGCGACCACTGTGGTGAGGTTGGCGGCGACGGCGGTGGCGGTGGAGGTGACCACCGACTGCATGCCGCCGATGTCGTTGGTGATCCGGGACTGCACCTCGCCGGTGCGGGTGCGGGTGAAGAAGCCGAGCGACTGGCGCTGGAGGTGGCTGAAGACGTCGGTGCGCAGCCGGTGCATGACCCGCTGGCCAACCTGGGTGGAGATCCAGGTCTGCACGACGCCGAGGGCGGAGGTCACCGCCGCGACGGCGACCATGCCGATGACCAGCCAGACCAGCAGCGTCACGTCGGCCTGCGGCAGGGCCCGGTCGATCACGGCACGCAGCAGGAACGGGGTGGCCATCGCGATGATCGAGGAGAGCACGATGATCGCGGTGACGGCGGCCAGGGCGGGCCGGTGGGGGGTGAACAGGCGACCGATGCGGCGCAGCGACACCTGACGGGCCTGCGTCTTCTCTTCGGCGCTGACGGTGCGGTGGCCGCGGTCGCGGCCCTTCGGGGTGGGTTCCAAGGGGGCACTACCTTTCGTCGACAATATTGCTGAGGTTACCTCATCATGAGGGAGCAACCACATATCCTGCTACCGTATTCCGGTGACCGAGCACACCGTCGAGAGCGCCGACGACGAGAGCCTGGCGGAGACGTTCTGGGCCGTGGCGTCCCGTCTGCGCCGGCAGAGCCGCGACTCACTGGCGCCCTGGGACGTCACCCCCAGCCAGTCCCGGGCCCTCGGCGTGCTGGCCCGGCACGGAGAGGTACGCCCCGGCACCCTCGCCGAGCACCTGCGCATCGCGCCCCGCTCGGCGACGGAGGTCGTCGACGACCTCCAGACCCGAGGGCTGGTCGAACGCCGACCCGACCCGGCCGACCGTCGGGCGACGCTGGTCGCGCTCACCGAGGAGGGCGACCGGGTCAGCACCGCCATCCGGGCCGCGCGCCGGGCCGAGGCCGACCGCTTCTTCGGCCACCTCAACGACACCGACCGCGCCGAGCTGGCCCGCATCCTGCGCACCCTGCGCGGCTGACGGGTTTGCTCCCCCCGCCCACGGGTAGCCAGCGGCCCCGTCCGGTCGGCGGGACCGGCCGACACCGGTCGGGGCGAGGTGACGGGAGGCCCGGCTGATGTGCGGGATCAGCGGGGAGGCGCGGTTCGACGGCCGCTCGCCCGACGCGGCGGCGGTCACCCGGATGACCGAGGCGATGCGCTCACGCGGCCCGGACGACGAGGGTCTGTTCGCCGACGGTTGGGTGACCCTGGGGCACCGCAGGCTGACCATCATCGACCTGTCCGACGCGGGCGGGCAGCCGATGGTCCGCGACGACCTGGGCCTGGCGTTGGTCTTCAACGGCTGCATCTACAACTACCCGGAACTGCGCGAGGAGTTGCGCCGCGCCCGGTACGCCTTCCACTCCACCAGCGACACCGAGGTGATCCTGGTGGCGTACGCCCACTGGGGTGAACGTTTCGTCGACCACCTGGTCGGCATGTTCGCGATCGGGCTGGTCGACCGGGTCCGGCGGCGGTTGATCCTGGCCCGCGACCGGCTCGGCATCAAACCGGTCTACCTCGCCGAGACACCTGGGCGGCTGCGGTTCGCCTCGACCCTGCCCGCGCTGTTGCGGGCCGGTGACGTCGACACCGGCATCGATCCGGTGGCGCTGCACCACTACCTGTCCTGGCACTCTATCGTGCCCGCGCCGCGGACGGTACTGCGTGGCGTGCGCAAGTTGCCACCGGCCACCCTGCGGGTCATCGAGGCAGACGGGAGCAGCCGCGAGGAGGTCTACTGGCGACCCGACTACGTGCGGGAGCCCGCCGACGCGGGGATGGACGCCGCCGACTGGCGGGCCGCGATCGGCGACGCGCTGCGCGCGGCGGTACGCCGACGGTTGGTCGCCGACGTGCCGGTGGGGGTTCTGCTCTCCGGCGGACTGGACTCCAGCCTCATCGTGGCGCTGCTCGCCGAGGCCGGCCAGCAACACCTGCGGACGTTCAGCATCGGCTTCGACAGCCGCGACGGCGAGTCCGGCGACGAGTTCCACTACTCCGACCTGGTGGCCCGCGCGTACGACACCGACCACCATCGGATCCGACTGGCCGACGACGACCTGGTGCCCGCCGTCCGACGGGCCGTGCTGGCGATGACCGAGCCGATGGGCAGCCACGACGTGGTCGCCTTCCACCTGCTGTCCGAGCAGGTGGCGCAACACGTGAAGGTGGCCCAGTCGGGTCAGGGCGCCGACGAGGTGTTCGCCGGCTACGGCTACCACCAGCCACTGGTCGAGGCGCCCCGGCACGGCGCCGCCGAGACGTTCGCCGCCGCGTTCTTCGACCGCGGTCACGACGAGCTGCGCCGCATAGTCGGCCCGGCGTACGCGCTGGAGCACGACGCCAGCCGGGACCTGCTCACCGGGCACCTCGCCGCGCCCGGGGCGCAGACCGCGCTGGACGCCGTGCTGCGCCTGGACACCCACCTGATGCTTCCCGACGACCCGGTCAAGCGGGTGGACAGCATGAGCATGGCGTGGGGTCTGGAGGTGCGTACGCCCTTCCTCGATCAGGACCTGGTCACCCTGGCCGCGCACTGCCCGCCGGAGCACAAGGTCAGCCAGGGCGGCAAGGGCGTGCTCAAGGAGGTCGCCCGTGAGGTGCTGCCCGCCGAGGTGATCGACCGGCCCAAGGGCTACTTCCCGGTGCCGGCGCTGCGCAATGTGGACGGCCCGGTGCGCGAGCTGGTGGCCGAGGCGTTGCAGGCGCCGGCCGCGCGCGAGCGCGGGCTGTTCCGCCCGGAGTACGTGGCACATCTGCTGGCCGAGCCGGACCGGGCGGAGGCCGCGGCTGGCAGCAACAAGCTGTGGCAACTCGGCCTGCTGGAGCTGTGGCTACAGACCCACGACATCCGCTGACCCCGGTGGGCAGTGCCGGGGGTCAGCCGGCGGCGGTGCGGGCGACCAGGTCGTCGAGGACCGCGTGCAGATCTCCGGCGCGCTCCAGCACTCGCCGCTGCCGGGTGGCGCCGGTGCCGTCGCGACGCAGTCGGGCGAGCTGCGCCAACACCTGTCCGAGGTCGCCGTGGCGCAGCAGGGCCGGGGCGATCACCGCCATCAGGTCGTCGACGAGTGCCCAGGCGGGGCGGGTCCCGCCGGCACGCAGGTCGATCAGCTCGCCGTCGAGACCGTCGTGGGCGGCTCGCCAGTGCGCCGCGGCGACCAGGCAGTCCCTGACGTTCGGGGCGCTCACCCCGGCGCGTACGTCGTCGGCGAGGGTGGCCACGAGGGAGCGGACCAGCGCGGCGACCAGCACCGCGTCGTCCACCTCGGTGCAGACGTCACCGACCCGCACCTCCACCGTCGGGTAGGTCGACGACGGTCGGGCGTACCAGTAGACCATCGCCGCGTCGAGCATGATGCCGGCGGCGATCAGCTCGTCGACAGTGCGGTCGTAGTCGGCGACGGAGTCGAAGTACGGCGTCGGACCGATACTGGGCCAGCGTTCCAACTGCATCGAGCGCCAACTGGCGTGCCCGGTGTCGTACCCGTCGTGCAGCGGCGAGTTGGTGGTGATCGCCTGCACCACCGGCAGCCACACCCGCAGGTGGTTGCAGACCTGCACGGCCAGTTCCCGGTCGGGCAGCCCGACGTGCACGTGGCAGCCGCACACCGCCGGGTCGTGCGCCACCGGGCCGTACCGGCGCGACATCGCGTGGTAGCGCGGTTCGTCGGGGACCGTCCGGTGCGGTTCGGCCACCGGTGTGGCGCCGACCGCCACCAGTCGGGCGCCGGCCGCCGTGGCGGCCTCGGCGGCGGAGCGGCGCAGTGCCACCAGGTGCGCGCGCAGTTCGGTGAGGTCGGCGCAGACCGGGGTGACCATCTCCACCATGCTGTGCCGGAACTCCTGACGGCTCTGGTCCCGGGCGGGGCCGCGCAGCGCGGCTAGCACCTGGTCGGCGACAGGGAGGTTCCGGCCGCTGTCCGGGTCGAGCAGCAGGTACTCCTCCTCCACGCCCAGCGTGAGGGTGGACAGGTCGGGCGCGGTGTCGACGACTGTCGGTCGGTACGCCATGGCCCCTCCCCATCCCCCTGCTACGGCGGTGCCTCGGGTTCCCGGCCGCCCCTGCGGCAAACCGCCCTCAGGGCGTCGCCAGGGCCGTCGCGCGTGCGGTGAGGAAGGCCCGTTCGGCCGCGTTGTCCGTCAGGGCGACGGCCGTCCGGTACGCCTCGACGGCCTCGCCGCCTCGGCCGAGCCGAGCCAGCAGGTCGGCGCGGACCACGTGGTAGACGTGGAAGCCGACCAGGTCGAGGCGGTTCACCTCGGTCAGCGCGACCGCCGCACCGGACACCTCGGCGAGCGCGACGGCCCGGTTCAGCGCCACCACCGGGCTGGGGGCGACAACCCTCAGTTGGTCGTACAGCTGAAGGATCTGCGCCCAGTCGGTGTCGGCGGCGCTCCGCCCGGCCGTGTGCACGGCGGCGATCGCGGCCTGGATCTGGTACGGGCCGGGCCGGTCGCGGCGCAGGCAGCGGCGGACCAGGGCCTGACCTTCGGCGATCAAGGCGCTGTCCCACCCGCGCCGGTCCTGCTCGGCCAGCGGCACCAGCTCGCCGTCGGTGGTGGTCCGCGTCGCCCGGCGGGCTTCGGTCAGGAGCATCAGGGCGAGCAGGCCGAGCGCCTCCGGTTCGTCCGGCATCAGCTCCACCAGCAGCCTGGTCAACCGGATCGCCTCGGCGCACAACTCGGCGCGGACCAGGTGCGGGCCGGCGCTGGCCGTATATCCCTCGTTGAAGATCAGGTAGAGCACCGCGAGGACGCCGTCCAGCCGGTCGGGCAGGTCGGCGTCACGGGGCACCCGGTACGGGATCCCGGCGTTACGAATCTTCGACTTGGCGCGGACCAGCCGCTGCGCCATGGTCGGCTCCGGCACCAGGAAGGCTCGGGCGATCTCGGCGGTGCTCAGTCCGCCGAGCAGCCGCAGGGTGAGCGCGACCCGGGTGCCCGGGGCGAGCGCCGGATGGCAGCAGGTGAAGATTAGCCGTAGCCGGTCGTCGTGCACCGGTCCCTCCTCGGCGGGACTGTCGGCGGCGTACAGCAGGGCCGCCTGGGCGTGCCGGTCGACACGGGACGCGTCGCGGCGCAGCCGGTCGATCGCCCGGTTCCGGGCCGTGGTGATGATCCAGCCGGCCGGACTGGGCGGCAGGCCGGTTGTCGGCCAGCGCGCCGCCGCGACGACGAAAGCCTCCTGGACGGCCTCCTCGGCGAGGTCGATGTCGCCGAGGAGGCGAACCAGGACGGCAACCGCACGGCCGTACTCCGCGCGGAACACCGCCTCCACGTCGAGCACTGTCAGTCGCCGGCCCCGGCGTGGAAGGGGCGCACCTCGATCGGCAGGGTCGTGGCCAGCGCGTAGCGGCGACCCCAGTGCAGGGCGGCGTCCAGGTCCGGCACGTCGATGATCGTGATGCCGCCCAGGTACTCCTTGCCCTCCACGAACGGTCCGTCGGTGATGAGCACCTCGCCGTCGCGAGGCCGCAGCACGGTGGCGGTCTCCGGGCCGTGCAGGCCCTGCCCGAAGACCCACGACCCGGTGGACGCCAACTCGTCGCGCAGCTCGCCGAGCTGACGCATCACCCCGGCCAGGAACTCCGGCTCCGGCGGCAGCTCACCCTGCGGCTGGTGGATGCTGAGCAGGTAGCGCGTCATCGTTCCTCCTCACGGACGGCCGGCCCGTCGCCGACCTCTCATCCTCCACACGATCGGCCGCTGCCCGAATCGACAGGCCGGCGGAAAGTTTCTCGGTGGCCGGGCCGGCCCCGGCGTCGGCGTGCCCTTTGCTCTGCACCCGCCGACGCGACACTGCCCCGGCGGCCGACCCGGGCCCCGGCGTCGGGCTGCCCTTTGCTCTGCACCCGCGGAGGCGACGATGCGCAGACACGGGTGGTGCCTCGGCGGGTGCAGAGCAAAGGACGCAGGACAGGCGTACGGTCCGTCAGCGCCGCGACCAGGGCTGGTAGCCATGCCTGCGACGGTTGTGGGTAGACCCCGGTGTGGTCGACGGCTTGCGGGTGGTCGTGGTCGGCGCCGGCTTCTCCGGGCTCGCCGCCGCGCTGGCGCTCACCCGTGCCGGCGCCCAGGTGCGATTGTTGGAGGCCCGAGACCGGGTGGGCGGTCGGGTGCTGACCCGATGGCTGCCCGAGCTCACGCAACTCGACCTGGGGGCGCAGTGGATCGGGCCGACCCAGGACCGGATGTACGCGTTGGTCGCCGAGCACGGGTTGGCCACCTTCGCCTCGGCATCGGTCGGCGCGCCCACAGTGCTCTGGGCCGGTGCGCCCCGGGCCGAGCCGCCCGCACAGGTGGGCCGGGTGCTCGGTCTGCTCGACGAGTACGCCGCACGACTGGACCCGGCCGCACCCTGGGCGACGCCGGAGGCCGCACTGTGGGACCGGACGACCCTCGGCGGGTGGCTCGCCGCCACGGCCGGGGACGACGACACCGCCGACTACCTGGGGCGGGTGCTCGCCGGCGGGCTGCTGGCCACCGGCGCTGACGAGCTGTCCCTGTTGCACCTGCTGTTCTACCTGCGCAGCGCCGGCGGGACCGGGCCGTTGCTGGGGATGGCCGGCGGCGCGCAGCAGGACCGGATCGTGGGCGGGCCGCCGACGCTTGCCGAACGGATGGCCACCGCCCTGCCGCCCGGCGCGCTGACGCTGGCCGCGCCGGTGCGGGCCATCGAACAGACAGCCGCCGGCGCGACGGCGTGGACCGACACCGGGCGCGTCGACGGCGATGCCGTGGTGGTCGCGCTGGCCCCGGCACTGGCCGGCCGGATCCAGTACGACCCGCCGCTGCCCCCGTTGCGCGACGGGCTCACCCAGCGCATGCCGATGGGTTCGGCGCTGAAGGTGCACGCCGTCTACCCGGAGCCGTTCTGGCGTGCCGACGGGCGCTCCGGGGTGGCCACCACCAGCGCCGGTCCGCTCACCGAGACGGTCGACAACTCCACCCCCACCTCACCGACCGGGGTGCTGACCGGGTTCAGCTACTCCACCGACGCCGCCACGCTGCGCGGCATGTCCTCCGCGCGGCGTCGACGATGCCTGCTGGAGGCGTTCGCCAGCGTGGTCGGGCCGCGCGCCGAGGACCCGGTGGATCTCGTCGAGTACGACTGGTCGGCCGACGAGTGGACCCGGGGCTGTTTCTCCGGTGCGTTCACCCCGGGCACGTGGCGGACGTACGGCCCGCACCTGCGGACGCCGGTGGGGCGGGTGTACTGGGCGGGCACCGAGACGGCCACCCGCTGGAGTGGCTACCTGGAGGGCGCGGTGCTCGCCGGTGAACGGGCGGCGGCCGAGGTGCTGACCGGCTGAGCGGCACGACCGCGCCGGCCCGGTCTCGGCGGGACCGGGCCGGCCACGGCCCTGGGTGCTACCCGGCCGACCCGATC
Source organism: Micromonospora hortensis (assembly GCF_022230935.1). NCBI lineage: Bacteria > Bacillati > Actinomycetota > Actinomycetes > Micromonosporales > Micromonosporaceae > Micromonospora > Micromonospora hortensis. The sequence goes on along the minus strand of NZ_JAKKFE010000030.1, from coordinate 24,063 downwards.
ACAGAGGACCGGGCCGGCGCGGGCACCCCGGTCAGGGATAGGTGGTCAGGTACACCTGCTGGTTGGCCGCGTTCGCGGTGCCACCGGCGTTGTTGATCACCCGGTTGATGGTGCCGACGCCTCCGAGCGAGACGGTGACCATGTTCGTGAAGCGCACGTTCGGGTTGGTGGGCACCTCGAAGGCCCGCTCCTCCACGACGGCGGGGTTGACGTTGAAGTAGCTGTAGCTGCCCAGCCCGAACGCCTGGTGGCTGGTCACCGAATCGGCCACCTTGTACGCGGCGTAGCCCCGGGTCGACCCGTTCATCCAGGCCGCCTGGTTGGGCGGGTCGTAGGGCAGTTCGTTCTGGTAGAAGTACGTCCGCCCGCCGTTGCCGTTCCAGATGGTCTGGTACTTCTGGTAGTGCTCGACGAAGAGGCCGTACATGGTGACGTTGTCGCCGTTGACAGTGAGCCCGGTGTCGGCGGTGTTCAGCGTCCACCCGGTCGGTACGCCGCTGGCCGCGTGGTCGGCCCGCCACAGCCACATGTGGTCGCCGATCACGTTGTCGCTGTTGACGGTCAACGTGTTGGTGGCCTTGCCGACGTGGGGCCCGCCGATGCGGAAGAACACATCGTGCAGCGAGGTCGGGTTGCTGGCGTGGCTCGCGGACGAGCCGGACGGCCCGACCTCCATCAGCACCGGCGAGTTCGTCGTGCCGGCCTCGAACATGATGCCGGCCACCTTCACACCGTCCACATCGGCCACCCGCATGCCCACCGCGCCGTTGTCGGCCTGGATGGTGGCCAGGCCGAGACCGAGGACGACGGTGTCGGCCCGGTTGACCTGGATCGGCTCGGTGACGTGGTGCACGCCCGGGGTGAAGAGCAGGTGCCGCCCCTGGGCGAGGGCCGCGTTGATGGTGGCGGCGCTGGTGCCGGGCTGGACCACGAAGAACTGCGACAGCGAGATGGACGAGCCGGCCGGGGTCTTGTTGTACCAGCTGGTGCCTGTCGAGTTGGTGCGCAGCGCGGGCACGAAGACCCGGTACTCACCGGTGCCGTCGACGTAGAGGAACGGCTTCTCCCGTATCTGTGGGGTCTGCGGGATGACGGTGTGCGACGGGTTGGGAAAGCTCGGCGCGGGAGCGCCGTTGACGCCCTGGAAGACCATGTTCCACACCGAGCCGGTCCAGCCGTTACCGAACTCGCTGTTGCGGGAGTACCACTGCTGCTGCGAACCGGAGACGACCAGGCCGTCGATGCGGGTGTCGGCCATCAGGCCACCGCTGGACCAGCCGTCGCCGCCGTTCCAGAGCTGGATCTGGTTCTGCGCGCCGCGCAGGTGCATCCGCCGGTACGGCGCCGCCTGCGACACCGCCCACCGCTCCACGGTCTGCCCGGCGGGCAGGGTGACCGACAGGTTCTCGGCGGCCCGCCAGAAGTTCTGGGTGGCGTTGCCGCCGAACCAGAACGCCTCGGCACGCACGTGGCCGTTGAGGTTGACGTCGTCGGGGCTCATGCCGAGGCCGGCGACCTGGGTGAAGAAGCCGAGGTTGACGTCGGCGGTGTAGTTGCCGGGCTTGAACAGCACCGCGTGGCGCTGCGGGCCGAACTGGTTGGTCTCCTGCTGGGTGAAGAGGGTGTTCAGTCGACTCTGGATGGTCGACGTCGGCGTGCTCGGGTCGAAGACGTAGGTGTTCGGCCCGAGGTTGGGGTTGTACGGGTCGGTAGTGCCGACCGGGGGTTCACTGGTGCCGCCGGTCGTGTTCACCGCCAGCTCCCACAGCGAGTAGCCGTAGGCGGTGCCCCGGGCGGTGCCGTGCATCCGCAGGTAGCGCCCGCTGCCGGTGACGGTGAGGGACTGCGTGCCGCCGGTGGCCGTAGTGGTGGAGTAGATCGTCGTCCAGGTGGCCCCGTCGGCCGAGGTCTGGAGCTGGAAGGCCCGGGCGTACGCGGCCTCCCAGGTGAGAACCACCCGGCAGATGGTGCGGGTGCTGCCGAGGTCGACGCGCAACCACTGCGGGTCGCTGGCGGTGCTGGCCCAGCGGGTGCCCGGGTTGCCGTCGACCGCCGCGGACGCCGCGAGGCCGGCGTCCTGGCTGGACGAGGCGGTCGCCGGGCCGCCCTGCGCGACGTTGGTGCTGCCGCAGGTCGGCGTGCTGCCGCCGGTCTCGCCGTACACCTGGAACTCCCAGAGCGAGTAGCCGTAGCCGGTGCCCCGGGCGGTGCCGTTCATGCGTACGTAGCGGCCGGCGCCGGTGACGGTGAGGTTCTGGGTGCCGCCGGTGCCGGCGGTGGTCGAGTAGATCGTCGTCCAGGTGGCACCGTCGTCGGAGGTCTGGAGCTGGAAGGCCCGGCCGTAGGCGCCCTCCCAGAGCAGGTTCACCTGACTGATGGTGGCCCGGGCGCCCAGGTCGACCTGGAGCCATTGTGGGTCGCTGAACGCGCTGGCCCAGCGGGTGCCGGTGTTGCCGTCGACGGCCGCGGAGGCCGAGGTGCCGGCGTTCTCGCTGGACGAGGCGGTGGCGGGGCGGCCCTGGGACAGCAGGGTGGGTGCGGCCTGCGCGGGAGCTGTGGCACCGGTCGGGGTGAGCGCCGCGACCAGGGCCACGGTGAGCCCGACCAGCAGATGCCGGACGACGCGTCGAGGACGCGGGCGTACGGATATTGCATGAGATGTCATGACATCGCCTGTCGATAGGGGGCTACGAGGGGGTGCCGCGTGGATGGGATCGGCTCGCCCCGTGGCGCCGTGGGTGGTGCCGCCGATGCGGCGTCGCGGGTCGGAGAGCGCTCTCGTAGGAGTGTTGCGGCGAGATTGCGACGGCGTCAAGACATCGATCTATAACTTCGTTATTTATCCCGAGGATTCTTTTTGGGTAATTTGCCGACGGCGCAGCAGTCGTTCCCGCTCAGCGGCGGACGCCACCCTCGGTGAGGAAGCGGGCGATCGGGAGAGTTGCCGCGCCCAGCGCCACCGCGTCGACCCCGAGCCGGCACAGCTCGATCGACGCCTGCTCGTACGGCTGGCGCAGCGCCTGCCGACCGGCGGCCTCCCGCACGGCCGGCAGCAGGTCGCCGAGGGCCATCGCCGCCCAGCCGCCGAGCACCACGCGCTCCGGGTTGAACAGGTTGATCAGGTTGGCCACCCCGGCGCCGAGGTACCCGGCGGTGTCCTCCAGCACCCGTCGGGCGGTGGCCGAGGTCTCGGCGGCGGCGACCAGCGCGGCGATCTGAGACTCCTCATCGTCGCCCGGCACCGGTCGACCCCGGCGCGCCTCCCGGTAGCGGTCGATGATCGCCTCCGCGCCCACGTACGCCTCCAGGCACCCGCGCGCGCCGCACCGGCAGACCCGGCCGCCGTACACCAGGGTGGTGTGCCCCCACTCCCCCGCGCTGCTGGACGCGCCCCGGTAGGTGGCGCCGTTGGTCACCACCGACGCGCCCACCCCGGAGCCGACAAGCGCGAAGACGGCGTGCCGGGCGCCACGGCCGGCGCCGAACCACATCTCGGCCTGGCCGAGGGTCTTCGCGCCGTTGTCGATGTGCAGCGGAAGGTCGGTGCCAGCGCCGATCAGACGCTCCAGCGGCACCCGGTCCCAGCCGAGGGCCTGGGCGTGCACGACGGCCTCGGTGCCCTGCTCGACCACGCCGGAGACACCGATGCCGACGCCGAGCACGTCGCCGGGGGCCACCCCGGCCTGGCCGGTGACCGCCTCGATGCCGGCCAGCACGTGCCCGGCCACCAGGTCGGGCTCGGTGCGGGCCGGGTCGAGCGGGTACTCGACGCTGGCCAGCAGGGTCATCGCGAAGTCGAACAGCTCCACCCGGACCCGGGTCTCGCCGACGTCCACGCCGATCAGGAAGGCGAAGCGGGGCGCGATCCGCAGCAGCATGCTGGGCCGGCCGCCGTCGGACTCGGCGGCGCCGACCTCGGCGACCAGCCCTTCGTCGATCATGTCGGCCACCACGTTGCTGACCGCGGGTTGGCTCAGCCCGGTGCTGCGCACCAGGTCCTGCCGGGTGAGCGGGCCGTCCAGGAAGAGCTTGGTCAGCAGGGCGGACCGGTTGCGCAACCGCACGCTGCGGTTGGTGGCACGCGCCAGCTCCACTCGTCACCTCGTTCCCGTCGGCCGTTCGAGGCGACTGTAACCGCCTCGTGCTTGACGACCCACCGGCCAGCAACTTTAATGACGACATAAATTAAGCCGTGATGTAACTCCCGGGAAACGCCGACGGACCCCGACGGCGCACCCCCGAACCCTGTCCGCAGCCGGCCCCCCGTCGCCCGACCCCTATCGGTGACGAAGGCCGGCGGACCCCCACCACGCACCGGAAGGGCTGACCCGTGTCGAGACGACACCTCGGGATATTCACCGCCGCCGTACTGGCGGCCGCCTCGCTGACCGCCTGCGGAGGCTCCGGCGACGACTCCGCCGCATCGCCGAAGACGCTCACCTACTGGGCCAGCAACCAGGGCGCCAGCCTGGAGGCCGACAAGACCATTCTCCAGCCGGAGTTGGACAAGTTCGAGAAGCAGAGCGGGATCAAGGTCACCGTCGAGGTGGTCCCCTGGTCGGATCTGCTCAACCGCCTGCTGGCCGCCGCCGCCTCCGGCAAGGGCCCGGACGTGGTCAACATCGGCAACACCTGGTCGGCGTCGCTGCAGGCCACCGGCGCGCTGGTCGAGTTCGACGACGCCGCCCTGCAGGCCGTCGGAGGCAAGGACCGGATCGTGCCCGCCGCGCTCGCCGCCGCCGGCGCCCCCGGCAAGCCGCCGGCCGCCGTGCCGCTCTACAGCATGGCGTACAGCCTGTACTACAACAAGAAGTCGTTCGCCGACGCCGGCATCACCGCGCCGCCGACCACGTGGGAGCAGCTCGCCGAGTACGGCAAGAAGCTGAGCACCGGCGGCAAGTGGGGCCTGGCTATCGAGGGGGCCAACCCGTCGGAGAACGCCCACCACGCCTTCACCTTCAGCCAGCAGTACGGCGGCGAGTGGTTCGACTCGGCCGGCAAGCCGACCTTCGACACCCCGCAGAACGTCTCGGCGATCAAGCGGTACATCGACTTCATGGCCGCCGACAAGATCACCAACCCGAGCAACGCCGAGTACGCGCAGAACCAGTCGGTCTCCGACTTCGCCAACGGCAAGGCCGCCATGCTGCTGTGGCAGTCCGCCGGGTCGAACCTGAAGACGCAGAACATGCCCGCCGACGCGTACGGGGTGGCCCCGGTGCCGTTCCTGGCCAGCCCGCCGGCTGGCGGCAAGAAGGTCAACAGCATGGTCGCCGGGATCAACATGGCGGTCTTCAAGCACACCAAGAACAAGGACGGCGCGCTGAGCTTCGTGAAGTTCATGACCAGCGACGAGGAGCAGACGATCCTCAACAAGACGTACGGCTCGCTGCCGGCGGTGAAGACCGCTGCCTCCGACCCGGCGTTCAGCGCCACCGAGCAGAAGACCATCCAGGAGACCCTTGTCACCACCGCGGCTCCGCTGCCGCAGGTCCCCGATGAGAGCACCTTCGAGACCCTGGTCGGCACCGCGATGAAGGAGCTGTTCGCCGACGCGGCCAGCGGCAAGCCGGTCACCGAGGCGTCGGTGAAGGCCAAGCTGACCGACGCGCAGCAGAAGATGCGCTGACCCAGGCGTCACCGGTGGCCGTGGTCGGGCGCTGAGCCCGACCATGGCCACCGCCTCCGAGAGGACCCCGATGGCAACCAGCACCACCGCGCCGGACGCCGACCGACGCGAACCCCGGGCCGGCGACCCGGCCCGGCGGCCGGCCCGCCGGCCCCGCGGCCCCCGCCGCTCGCTCCTGCCGTACCTGCTGCTCGCACCGGCCGTCGTGCTGGAACTCGCCATCCACGTGATCCCGATGGTGGTCGGGGTCTGGATGAGCCTGCTGGAGCTGACCCAGTTCCACATCCGTGACTGGTCCACCGCGCCCTTCATCGGGCTGGAGAACTACCGGGCGACGCTCGACCTCAACAGCGCCGCCGGCAAGGAACTGCTGCACTCGTTCTGGATCACCCTGGCCTACAGCCTGCTCTCGGTCGGGTTCGCCTGGCTGCTCGGCATCTCGGCGGCGGTGGTCCTGCAACGGCCGTTCCGTGGACGCGCGATCCTGCGGGCGCTGTTCCTCACCCCGTACGCGCTGCCGGTCTACGCCGCCGTGATCACCTGGAGTTTCCTGCTCCAACGCGACACCGGCCTGGTCAACCACGTACTCGTGGACCAGCTCGGGCTGATGAACGAACGGCCGTTCTGGTTGATCGGCGACAACAGCTTCTGGTCGCTGCTGGTGGTGTCGGTCTGGCGCAACTGGCCGTTCGCGTTCCTGTGCCTCATGGCCGGGTTGCAGAACGTGCCCGGTGAGCTGTACGAAGCCGCCGCCATCGACGGCGCCGGGTTCTGGCGCCGACTGCGCTCGGTCACCCTGCCGATGCTGCGGCCGGTCAACCTGGTGCTGCTGCTGGTGCTGTTCCTGTGGACGTTCAACGACTTCAACACCCCGTTCGTGCTGTTCGGCGGTTCCGCGCCCGAGCAGGCAGACCTGATCTCCATCCACATCTACCGCAGCTCCTTCAAGACCTGGGACTTCGGCTCCGGGTCGGCGATGTCGGTGGCGCTGCTGCTGTTCCTGCTGGTCGTCTCGGCCGCGTACCTGCTGATCACCAACCGTCGGAGGGACGACCATGCGTGAGACCGCCGGTGAGCGTTGGGGCCGGCGCATCGTGCTGACCCTGCTCACCCTCTTCGTCGTCATCCCGCTCTACGTGATGGTCACCTCGGCGGCGAAGCCGTTGCAGGACGTGCAGAACGGCTTCACCTGGTGGCCCAGCCGGCCCACCCTGCAACCGTTCATCGACATGTGGAGCACCGTGCCGCTGGCCCGGTACCTGGTGAACAGCCTGGTGGTGTCCAGCATCGCGGCGATCTGCTCGGTGGCGGTGGCCATCTTCGCCGCGTTCGCGGTCAGCCGGTACCGGTTCCGCGGCCGGGGCCTCTTCTCGGTCACGGTGCTGTCCACGCAGATGTTCCCCGGCATCCTGTTCCTGCTGCCGCTGTTCCTCATCTACGTCAACCTGGGCAACGCCACAGGCATCGAGCTGTACGCCAGCCGCACCGGCCTGATCATCACGTACCTGACCTTCTCGCTGCCGTTCTCGATCTGGATGCTGGTCGGCTACTTCGACTCGATCCCCCGGGGGCTGGACGAGGCGGCGCAGGTCGACGGCGCAGGGCCGCTGCGCACCTTGTTCCAGGTCATCCTGCCGGCCGCCGTGCCCGGTGTCGTCGCGGTCACCGTGTACGCGTTCATGACCGCGTGGGGCGAGGTGCTCTTCGCCTCGGTGATGACCGACGAGGGCAGCCGCACCCTGGCCGTCGGCCTGCAGGGCTACTCCACCCAGTTCAACGTCTACTGGAACCAGATCATGGCCGCCTCACTGGTGGTCAGCATCCCGGTCGTCGTCGGGTTCCTGGCCCTACAGCGCTACTTCGTCGCCGGCCTCACCGCCGGCGCTGTCAAGTGAGTCATCCACACCCAGAGGAGAACCGACCCGTGCCCGACCTGTCCAAGCTGCCACCCGACTTCCTCTGGGGTGTCGCCACGGCGGCGTACCAGATCGAGGGGGCCGTCGACGTCGACGGCCGGGCGCCGTCCATCTGGGACACCTTCTCGGCGACCCCCGGGACTGTCGACAACGGCGACACCGGCGCGGTGGCGTGCGACCACTACCACCGGTGGCCGGAGGACCTGGCGCTGGCGCGCCGACTCGGCGTGGAAGCGTACCGTTTCTCGGTGGCCTGGCCCCGGGTCATGCCCGACGGCGTCGGGCGGGTCAACGCCGCCGGGCTCGACTTCTACGACCGGCTCGTCGACACGTTGCTCACCGACGGGATCCGACCGTTCGTCACGCTCTACCACTGGGACCTGCCGCAGGTCCTGCAGGACCAGGGTGGTTGGCCGGAGCGCGCCACCGCCGAGGCGTTCGCCGACTACGCGGCGGTGGTGGCCGCCCGCCTCGGTGACCGGGTCGCCGACTGGTGCACCGTCAACGAGCCGCTCTGCGTGTGCTGGATCGGGCACCTGGAGGGCAACATGGCCCCCGGCGAGCGGGACCTTACCCGGGCGGTGCACGCCTCGCACCACGTGCTGCTCGGGCACGGCCTGGCCACCCAGGCGATCCGCGCCAACGCCGCCCGGCCGGCCTCGGTCGGTCTGGTGGTCAACCTCAGCCCGATCGAGGCGGCGACCGACCGACCCGAGGACGTCGCGGCGGCCCGCCGGGCGGACGGACACGTCAACAGGTGGTGGCTGGACCCGATCCACGGGCGTGGCTACCCGGCCGACATGATCGCCACCTACGGGGTCGAGCCGCCGGTACGTGGCGACGACCTGGCGGTGATCGCCACGCCGACGGACTTCCTCGGGGTGAACTACTACTTCCGTCAGCTGGTGGTCGACGACCCGACCGGCGCGGCCCCGTACGCCCGGCAGGTGCCGGTGCCCGGTTCGGTGGAGACCGCGATGGGCTGGGAAATGTACCCGGCGGGCCTGGAGCGGCTACTCGTCGACGTGCACGAGGAGTACCGGCCTAGCCGGATCATCGTCACCGAGAGTGGCTCGGCGTGGCCGGACGAGGTCACCCCGGACGGCACGGTGGAGGACAAGGAACGCACCGACCACCTGGAGCAGCACCTGGCCGCGTGCGCGGCGGCGGTGGCCCGAGGGGTTCCCCTGGACGGCTACTTCGTCTGGTCGTTGCTGGACAACTTCGAGTGGGCGTACGGCTACGACAAGCGCTTCGGGCTGGTGCACGTCGACTACACCACCCAGCGTCGGACGATGAAGGCCAGCGGTCTGCGCTACGCCGAGTTGATCCGCGCCCACCAGCGGCTCGCCCGTACGACCGGGACGGCCGCACCGGTGGCCTGATCGGGGGCGGCGCGAGCGGCCGCCCGGGGTGTCGACCCCGGGCGGCCGCTCGGCGGCGCTCAGATCCGGGGCAGGTCGGCCGGGGTGTCCACGTCGACCGGGGACCCGACGTCGTCACAGGGCACCTCGACCACCAGGTCCGGTCGGTCGCGCAGCAGGTCGCGAGCGCCCCGGTCGCCGACGGCGTACCCGCTCAGCAGCGGCCAGGTTCGTCGAGTCAGCAGGATCGGGTGTCCGCGCCGGCCGGCGTAGGTGGCGACCGCTATGACCGCACCGTCGGCGTATGCCGCGCGCACCCGGCGCACCGCGATCGGGCTGAGCAGCGGCTGGTCGACGAGGACCACGACGGCGGCCGGCGCGGCGGCTGGCAGCGAGGCCAGGCCCTTCAGCAGCGACGAGCCCAGTCCGTCGAACCAGCGATCGTGCCGGACCAGTACCGCGCCGGGCAGATCGGGCATCTGGTCGGCGCCCGCGCCGAGCACCACGTGCACGGGCGTGCAACCGCCGTCGCTGAGCAGCGTGATCCCGCGCCGCACCAGCGGCACGCCGTCCAGCTCGACCAGCGCCTTCGGGCGGCCGTACCGCCGCCCGGCGCCGGCCGCCAGCAGCAGCCCGGCCGTCACCGGCATCACCCCCGTACGAAGGGCTTTGCGTTATTCGCCCTGAAATATACTGACAAAGCTAGTCTGGGCCCGTGCAGGGCGGAGGAGAGAACGCGACGACGATCGACGAGCGCCACTCGTCCCGGGTGACGGTCGAGGTCAACGGCGCGTCCCGCGAGGTGACCCTGGACAACCGCACCACACTGCTCGACGCGCTGCGCGAGCACCTCGACCTGACCGGGGCGAAGAAGGGCTGCGACCACGGCCAGTGCGGCTCCTGCACGGTGCTCCTCGACGGCCGGCGGGTGAAGAGCTGCCTGGTCTTCGCGGTCACCGTGGACGGCCGGTCGGTGCTGACCGTCGAAGGGCTGGCCGGGCCGGACGAGCTGTCCCCGTTGCAGGCCGCTTTCATCGCGCACGACGCGTTCCAGTGCGGCTACTGCACCCCCGGGCAGCTCTGCTCCGCCCGAGGCATGCTCGACGAGGTCTCCCGAGGTTGGCCCAGCGCCGTCACCGACGACCTGAACACGGCCGCCGAGCTGACCGACGCGGAGATCCGCGAGCGGATGGCCGGCAACCTGTGCCGCTGCGCCGCGTACCCGCACATCGTCGCGGCCGTGCGCGAGACGGCGGCGTCCTCGTGAGGGCGTTCCGCTACCACCGGCCCGCCGACGTGGCCGAGGCGGTCGCCGTGCTGGCGGCCGAGCCGCAGGCCGCCTACCTGGGCGGCGGAACCAACCTGGTGGACCTCATGAAGCTCGGGGTGCAACGCCCCGACGTGCTGGTCGACGTGACCCGGCTTCCGCTCGACACCGTCGAGGAGCTGCCCGACGGTGGGTTGCGGATCGGCGCGACGGTCCGCAACAGCGACCTCGCCGCCCACCCGGTGGTGCGCCGCGACTACCCGGTGCTGGCCCGCGCCCTGCTCGCCGCCGCCTCCGGACAGCTGCGCAACATGGCCACCACCGGCGGCAACCTGTTGCAGCGCACCCGCTGCGTCTACTTCCAGGACACCGGCAAGGCGTGTAACAAACGGGAGCCGGGCAGCGGTTGCGCCGCTCTGCACGGCCAGAACCGCGACCTGGCGGTGCTGGACTGGTCCGAGCAGTGCGTGGCCACCCACCCGTCCGACCTGGCCGTCGCGCTAGCCGCGCTCGACACGGTGGTGGAGGTGCACGACGCCGACGGCCCCCGTGACGTCCGGATCGCCGACTTCTACCGCTCCCCCGGCACCCATCCGGAACGGGAGACCACACTGGCCCGGGGCGCGCTGATCACGGCCGTGCGGCTGCCGCCCCTACCGGCCGCGCGCCGCTCGACGTACCTCAAGGTGCGCGACCGGGCCTCGTTCGCCTTCGCCGCCGGCTCGGTGGCCGCAGTGCTGGACCTCGACGGGGACGTGGTCCGCGACGTGCGTCTGGCGTACGGCGCGGTGGCGCACCGGCCGTGGCGGGCGTACCGGGCCGAGGAGGAGCTGCGCGGTCGTCCGTTCAGCCCGGAGCTGGCGGCCCGGGCCGCCGACGCGGAGCTGGCCGAGGCGCGCCCCTTACGGCACAACGGCTTCAAGCTGCCCCTGACCCGGGCCATCACCGTGCGGGCGCTCACCGAACTGGCGTCGTCGTGAGCACCGGGGCGGTCGGACGGGCGTACCCCCGCCTCGAAGGCCCGGCGAAGGTCACCGGCACGGCCCGGTACGCGGTGGAGTACCCGATCGACGGGGTCACCTACGGCTGGGCGGTGCCGTCGGCGGTGGTACGGGGGCGGATCACCCGGATCGACACGACCGAGGCGTTGGCGTCGCCCGGCGTGCTGGCCGTGGTGCACCACGGCAACGCGCCTCGGATGGCGCCCGGCCCGCAGCCGGAGCTGCGGCTGTTGCAGGAGCCGACTGTGCACTACCGGGGGCAGTACGTCGCCGTGGTGGTGGCCACCAGCCTGGAGGCGGCCCGCGAGGGCGCCCGACTGGTCCGGATCGACTACGACACCGGCCCGCACAGCACAGTGCTCACCGACGACCATCCCGGCCTGTACAAGCCGGACCAGGTCAACCCCAGCTATCCGACGGACACCGCCGAGGGCGACTTCGACGCCGGGTACGCGGCCGCCCCGGTGCGGGTGGACGTCACCTACCGGACGCCGGCTTACCACAACAACCCGATGGAACCGCACGCCACCACCGCGCAGTGGCACGACGGTCGACTCCTGGTGCACGACTCCACCCAGGGCGCGACGCCGGTGCGCGCCACCCTCGCCGAGCTGTTCGAGCTGCCGCCGGAGTCGATCCGCGTCGTCGCCGAGCACGTCGGCGGCGGCTTCGGCAGCAAGGGGTACGCCAAGGCGTCGGTGGTGCTGGCCGCCCTCGCCGCCCGGCACGTGGACCGCCCGGTCAAGTTGGCGCTGACCCGCCAGCAACTGTTCGGGCCGGTCGGCTACCGCACCCCCACCATCCAGCGGGTCCGCCTCGCCGCCGACACCGACGGCCGGCTCACCGCCATCTGCCACGACGCGATCAGCCAGACCTCGACCATCCGGGAGTTCGCCGAGCAGACCGCCGTCTACACCCGCAGCATGTACGCCGCACCGCACCGCCGCACCACGCACCGGCTGGTCCGCCTCGACGTGCCCACGCCATTCTGGATGCGCGCCCCCGGTGAGTGCCCCGGCGCGTACGCCCTGGAGTCCGCTGTGGACGAGCTGGCCATCGCCGTCGGCATGGACCCGGTGGAGCTGCGCATCCGTAACGACACCGCTGTCGACCCCGACCAGGGACGCCCGTTCACCAGCCGCAACCTGGTGGCCTGCCTGCGCGAGGGCGCACAGCGGTTCGGCTGGTCCGGTCGTGACCCGTCGCCCCGGTCCCGACGCGACGGGCGCTGGCTGATCGGGACCGGGGTGGCCGGGTCGAGCTACCCGGCCCGAGCCCGGCCGTCAACGGCGATGGCCACCGCCCGGCCCGACGGGAGCTTCCTGGTCCAGATCAACGCCACCGACATCGGCACCGGCGCCCGGACGGCGATCTGGCAGGTGGCCGCCGACGCGCTCGGAGTGCCGCCGGAGCGGGTGGAGATCCGCATCGGGGACAGCGCGCTGCCGACGGCGGCGCTGGCCGGTGGCTCGATGGGGACCGCGAGCTGGAGCTGGGCGGTGATACGCGCCGCGCAGGCGCTGCGCGAGAAGCTGCACGACGGCGGGCCGCCGACCGGCGAGGTGACCGCCGAGGCGGACACCACCGAGGAGGTGGGCGGGCAACCCGCGCTGCCCCGGTACGCGTACGGGGCGCAGTTCGTCGAGGTGCGGGTCGACGCGGACACCGGCGAGGTACGGCTGAACCGGATGCTCGGGGTGTTCGCGGCGGGGCGGGTGGTGAACCCGACGACGGCGCGCAGTCAGCTCATCGGCGGCATGACGATGGGGCTGTCGATGGCGCTGCACGAGGAGGGCCTGCTCGACGAGCGGTACGGCGACTGGGTCAACCACGACCTGGCCACGTACCACATCACCGGCTGCGCGGACGTGGAGTCCATCGAGGCGTACTGGCTGGACGAGCGCGACGACGAGCTGAACCCGGCCGGGGTGAAGGGCGTCGGCGAGATCGGCATCGTCGGCGCCGCCGCGGCGGTCGCCAACGCCGTGCACCACGCGACCGGCGTACGGATCCGGGAGCTGCCGATCCGGCTGGACAAGCTCATCGGAATATCAGACTTGGCTTAAATAAGCCGTCAGTGATACAACTGTCGTCGTGCACGCCTTCGACGTGCTGGGCGATCCGGTCCGGCGCCGCATCCTCGAACTGCTCGCCGGTGGCGAGCAGACCGCCGGCGCGGTCAGCGCGGTCATCCGCGAGGAGTTCGGCATCTCCCAGCCCGCCGTGTCCCAACACCTGAAAGTGCTGCGCGACAACGGCTTCGCCACAGTGCGGCCGGAGGGAGCCCGGCGGCTCTACGCGGTCGACCCACGCCCACTGCGCGAGGTCGACGGCTGGCTGGAGCACTTCCGCCGGTTCTGGACCCCACCCCTGGCGGCACTCGCCACCGAGCTGGCCCGGGGCCGACGTGAGCGTCGGCTGCGCGGGCCCGCCGATCCACCCGATGAGAGGAACACCTGATGTTCGACGCCACCGAGCAGATCAACGCCGTCCAGCGGAAGGTCGGCAGCCGCAACCTTGAAGCCGGTGAGGCGCGGGTCACCACGATCAGCCAGACCTACCAGGCGACGGCCGAGGATCTGTGGGACGCCTGCACCAGCGCCGAGCGCATCCCGCGCTGGTTCCTGCCGATCTCCGGCGACTTGCGGCTGGGCGGCACGTACCAGCTCCAGGGCAACGCCCACGGCACCGTCGAGAGCTGCGAGCCGCCGCACCGCTTCACCGCCACCTGGGAAATGGGCGGCGAGGTGAGCTGGATCGAGGTGCGCGTCACCCCGGTCGGTGACGAGCGGGCCCGTCTCGACCTGGACCACATCGCGCACGTCGACCAGGACCGGTGGGCCCAGTTCGGGCCGGGCGCGGTCGGTGTCGGCTGGGACCTCGGACTGCTCGGCCTCGCCTCGCACCTGGCCGCCGACGGCAGCGGGATCACCCCGGAACAGGGCGCCGAGTGGACCGCGTCCGCCGAGGGACGACGGGCCATGGAGCTGAGCAGCCAGCTGTGGTGCGAAGCGAGCATCGCCGCCGGCACCGACGCCGACGAGGCGAAGGCCGCCGCCGAACGCACCACCGCCTTCTACACGGGCGACCCGGCAGCCTGAGCGCGAGACGAGGCGGCGGCTCGGCAGGCGAGGCGGCGGCGGGCGGCGGCGCGACGGGCTGGGCGGGGCGCGAGGCGGCGGCGCGACGGGCTGGGCGGGGATCGGAGTAACGTGCTGCGGCATGACCGGCACGCCGTACTCGCACTGCTCCTACTGCGGCGCCGCCTACCCGCCGGCCGCCGGATGGCCGCGAGTCTGCGCGGTCTGCGGCGAGACCGTCTGGCGCAACCCGCTGCCGGTGGCGGTCGCGGTGCTGCCGGTCCGCACCGCCGAGGGCCTGGGAGTGGTGGTGGTCCGCCGGGACATCGAGCCGGCCCGCGGCCTGCTCGCGCTGCCCGGCGGCTTCATCGAGTACGGCGAGGAGTGGTCCGACGCACTCGTGCGGGAGCTGCGGGAGGAGACCGGCCTCATCGCGGCGGCCGAGGACGCCCGCCTGTTCGCTGTGCACGGGGCGCCGGCGGGCGGCACGATGATGGTCTTCGGAGTGCTGCCCGAGCGGGCGGCCGAGGACCTGCCACCGTCGGCGCCGACCGAGGAGGCGACCGAGTGGCTGGTGCTCACCGACCCGGTCGAGCTGGCCTTCTCCACCCACACCCGGGTACTCGCCGACTTCCTGACCCCCGGCCACCACGCCTGACCCCACCGTCTGACCCCGCCAACCGCCCGATTCGCCGGCGGCCCAGCGGCGGAAGATCGAGCACGATCTTGCGGGACGAAACGGGACGGGGTGTCTGGCTGTTATCGAGGGTGGACCTCGTCGGTGCCGGTCAGGTAGCCGCTGGCCTGGAGTTCGAACAGCTCCCGGTAGAGGCCGCCGGCCGCCATCAGCTCGTCGTGACTGCCCTGCTGGACGAGGCGGCCCCGCTCGAGCACGAAGATCCGGTCCGCGTGCCGGACGTTGGCCAACCGGTGGGTGATCAGGACGACCGCCCGGTCGGGGTGGCGGCGCAGGTGTTGGAACAGGGCGTGTTCGGCGCGGGCGTCCAGTGCCGCCGAGGGTTCGTCACAGATCAGCAGGGCCGCGTCGCGGTAGAGCCCCCGGGCGGCGACCAACCGCTGCCACTGCCCGCCGGACAGCTCATGGCCGTCCTTGAACTCGCGGTCGAGCAGGGTGTCGTAGCTGTGCGGCAAGCCGATGATCATGTCGTGCGCGGCGGCCGCGTCGGCCGCTTCCTGAACGGTGGGGCCGGAGCGCCCCGGTGGGCGGTCGTGCCGTCCGACGCGGATGTTCTGACCAGCGGTGAAGGGGAACTTCCAGTACTCCTGGGTCATCACCGCCACCTGGGCGCCGAGAGCACGCGGGTCCAGCTCGGCGGCGTCGACGCCGTCCCACCGGATCACCCCACCGGTGGGCCGGTACAGCCCGGCGATCAGCTTGGCCAGGGTGGTCTTTCCGGAGCCGTTCTCACCGACGAGCGCGATCACCTCTCCGCGCCGGATGGTCAGGCTGACCCGGTCCACCGCCGGGGTGTCGGTGTCCGGGTAGCTCAGGCTCACCTCGTCCACCTCGATCACGTCGACGGCGTCGGCTACCCGGTCGCCGCCGACCGGCACCCGGGCATGGGCGCGGGCCAGGAAATCGCGGTAGTCCTGGTAGTAGAGGGCGTCCTCGTACAGTGAGTTCGTGGCGACGACCGCGACGCCCAGGCTGGTCCGCGCGGACTGCAGGGCGAGCAGGGCGGTCGCCGCGGCGGCGAGGGCGACCATTCCGCCCAGCAGGAGGCCGCCGAGGACCGCGTACACGCCGAAGGTGGCCAGCCCCGCCACCGTCGCGCCGACCACCCGCGTGCCGGTCTGTGCCCGCACCAGCCGCAGCTGGGCGCGGGTCTCGACGGCCATCACGCCGCGGTACTCGGCGAGCAGAAAGTCGCGCATCTGGTAGGCACGCACCTCGGCGGCGGTGTGCCGGTTGGCCATCAGGTGGGCGAGCATCCACATCCGCCGTCGGCGGGTGATCCGAGCCAGCATCGCCAGATACTCCCGGCGAGCCATCCGCACCGCCGTAATCCCCTGGGGCACCGCGGCGAGTAGCAGGCAGGGCAGCAGCAGCGGCTGGATGACGGTCACCGCCACGGCGGTGGCGAGCATGCCGACCACGCCGGTGACCAGGTTGACGGTGTGGTCGACGATCCACGCCGCCTCCCCCATCCCTCGATCGCGCACCCGGTCCATCTCCTCGGCGAACCCGGCGTCGTCGAACGCTGCCAGGTCGACTGCTGTGGTGGCCTCGAACAGCCGCAGCTCCACCTGGTAGTTGATCTGCGGGGTCAGGCGGGCCTGGGCCCAACCGGCCGCGATGGTGAGGCCGCCGCGCGCCGAGACGGCCGCTGCGGCCACGATCAGCGCCGGCAGGGCTGAACGCACCCGGTCCGGGGTGGGCCCGGCGGCGAACAGCTCCCGCAGCACGGAGGTCGTGGCGAGCAGGCCGAAGGTGGTCATCACCCCGGCGGCGACGTTCAGGCCGATGGAGGCGAGAGTGTCCATACGGTTGGTGGACCAGGCCAGCGCCACCGCCTCGCGAACCAGTCGGGGCAGCCGCCGGGCCACCGCCCAGAAGCTGGTGTGCGCGAACGTGCTCGCGTGGTGCATCCAGGCGGCGTCCTCCAGCTCCGGCAGCACTGAGCTGCCACCGGCCGGGTCGATCGGTCGGTCGTCGTCCTCGGCAGCGGTGCGCTGGCGGGCCATCGACTCCACGGACCCTCCTCAGGGCGGGGATCACGAACGCCGCCCGAGACTACTGCCCGCGACCATCCACTGTCTCTAGGTAGTCGGCGCGTCGCGTGGCCCGTCCGGTGGCCCCTCGGTGATCGGCAGCAGGACCCGGAAGGTGGTGCGGCCCGGCTCGGTCTCCACCCGGATGTCGCCGTGGTGTTTGTGCACCACGATCCGGTACGAGATGTCCAGCCCCAGACCGGTGCCCGCGCCGACCGGCTTGGTGGTGAAGAACGGCTCGAAGATGCGCGGACGCACCTCCGGCGGGATACCCGGCCCGGTGTCGGTGATCTCCACAGTCAGTTGGTCGCCGACCCGTCCGGTGCGGACGGTCAGCACACCCTTCTCCCCCATCGCGCCCAACGCGTTGTCGATCAGGTTGGTCCACACCTGGTTCAGCTCGGCCGCGTACGCCGGGACGGGTGGGAGGTCCCTGTCGTACTCGCGGACCAGCTTGACCTCGGCGGGGATCTTGCCCTTGAACATCACCAGCGTGGCGTCGAGCAGGTCGTGCACGTCCACCACCCGGTGCGGCGCGCGGTCCAGCTGCGAGTACTGCTTGGCGGCACCCACGAGCCCGGAGATCCGGGTGACCGCGTCGCCGATCTCGCGCATCAGCAGCTCGGTGTCGACGGTGTAGGTGAGCCAACGCACCGCCGCCTCCAGGTCCGCGGCGCCGACCGCTGCCTTGACCTGCGCCAGCCAGGCCGCGTCGAGCCCACCGCCGACCAGGATCGGCGCCAGGTCCCAGGCCCCGCCGACGCCATGGTCCTCCAACCAGTCGGTGAGGGTGTCCTCGGCGTCGGCGGTGGCCATCGGGGTCAACTTCGGCGCGGTGGCCACCCGGGCGACCGCCTCCTCCTGCAACGCGACCAGGCCGTGCAGGGCGCTCCCGTCGAGCCGGCCGTCGGCGATCATGGCGAGTTTGTGCCGCATCCCGGCGACCCGGTCCCGCAGAACCGACGTGGCCCGCACCGCCGCCGCGGCCGGATTGTTCAGCTCGTGGGTCAACCCCGCCGAAAGCGAACCGAGGGCCAGCAACCGCTCCCGCTCACCGACGATGGCCTGGCTGTCCCGCATCCCGAAGAACAACCCCTCCAACAGGTGCATGGGCATCGGGAACCAGGACCGCAGGGCGTACGCGAAGTCCTCCGCCGGCAGCACGAAGAACTCCGCGTCGGTCACCGCCCGCAGGCTGTTGCGGTAGATCTGCTCGACCTGGTCGCCCAGGTACGCCTGAGTGGCCCCGCCGTACACCCCGCGCTGGTCGGTCCGGCTGACCTCGACGTCGTCGCCGCGCACCAGGCGACTCAACGCCACCGCCCCGCGCACCAGCACGAAGAAGCAGGTCGCGGGCTCACCCTCGCCGTACACGAGGGTGCCGCCGGCGCGCTGCTCGACCCGGCCGTGCTCGGCCAGCCAGTCGAGCTGCCCTTCGTCGAGCGCCTCGAACAGGAACAGAGTGCGCAACTGCGCCGGTGTCAGCCGGTCAGACTCGGTGGTCACAGGGACTCCTTCGCTCGCGACTGCGGGGCTCGCAAACCCGGCTCACTCCTCGCGCTCACAGGGACTCCTTCGCTCGCGACTGCGGGGCTCATTGGGCCTCCAGGTAGCGGTGCACCAGAGACACCGCCATCGCACCCTCGCCGACGGCCGAGGCGACCCGCTTGACCGACTCGGCCCGCACGTCCCCGGCGGCGAACACGCCCGGCACGCTGGTCTCCAGGTGGTACGGGTCGCGCGACAGCGACCAGCCGGCCGGCCGCCGCCCTCCGGCGAGCAGATCCGGACCGGTCACGATGAAACCACGGTCGTCGCGGACCAGCACCCCGTCCAGCCAGTCGGTGCGGGGCTCCGCGCCGATGAAGATGAACAGCCAGGAGGCGTCGACCGAGCGGGCCTCCCCGGTACGGGTGTCGCACAGGGTGAGCCGTTCCAGGTGGTCCTCCCCCGCCCCGCCGACAACAGCGGTGTGCGGGTGCACGGTGATCCGGTCGATCCGTTCCAGCTGGTCGATCAGGTAACGCGACATCGATGCGGTCAGGTCCGCACCACGGATGAGCAGGTGCACCCTCGACGCGTACCGGGAGAAATGGACCGCCGCCTGGCCGGCGGAGTTGGCCCCGCCAACGATGTAGACGTCCTGCTCGACGCAGCTCGGCGCCTCGGTGGCGGCGGCGCCGTAGAACACCCCCCGCCCGGTGAAGTCGGCCAGCCCCGGAGCGTCGAGCACCCGGTACGACACGCCGGTGGCCAGCACCACCGTGTGCGCGGCGATCTCCGTGCCGTCACCGAAGCGCAGCAGTCGGGCACCACCGGCCTCGCTGAGACCGACCACCTCCCGGGCGCTGAGCAGCTCGGCGCCGAACTTGACCGCCTGCCGCCGAGCCCGATCGGTCAACTGCGCGCCGGAGACACCGTCCGGGAAGCCCAGGTAGTTCTCGATGCGGCTGCTCTGCCCGGCCTGACCGCCGGTCGCCCGTCGCTCCACGAGCACCGTGCGCAGTCCCTCCGACGCGCCGTACACGGCCGACCCGAGACCGGCAGGGCCGCCGCCGATCACCACCAGGTCGTAGAAGTCACACGCCGGCACCACCGTCAACCCGGCCAGCGCGGCCAACTCGGCCTCGCTCGGGGCGACCAGTGCCTTGCCCTCCGCCGTCACCACCAACGGCACGTCCGCCTCGGTGGCCCCGGCCGCGTCGAGCAACCGGACGCCCTCCGGATCGTCGGACAACAGCCACCGGTACGGCACCAGGTTGCGGGCCAGGAAGTCGCGGACCTTGAACGACGGCGCCGACCAGCGGTGCCCGACGACCCGGATCTCCGCGCTGGCCGCGTCCGGGGTGACCGCCCACGCCTCCAGCAGCCCGTCGACCACCGGGTACAGCTTCTCCTCCGGCGGGTGCCAGGGCTTGAGCAGGTAGTGGTCCAGGTCGACCACGTTGATGGCCTCGATCGCGGCGTCGGTGTCCGCGTAGGCGGTGAGCAACACCCGGCGGGCCGCCGGGAAGATGTCCATTGCCGCTTCCAGGAACTCGACGCCAGTCATCTCCGGCATCCGGTGGTCGGCCAGCAGCAGCGCCACCTGTTCGCCGCGCAGTTTGACCTCGCGTAGGGCGTCCAGCGCCTCCGGCCCGGAGGACGCCCGCAACACCCGGTAGCGGTCGCCGTAGCGGCGCCGGATGTCCCGGGCCACCGCCCGGGACACCACGGGGTCGTCGTCGACGGTCAGGATCACCGGGTTCGCCATGGCGCCATGAAATCACCTGCCGAGGGTCGACCGCACCATCGCCGAGGCCCGGCGCACGGTTGACCGCCCCACAGGCGGGTAAGCCGGGGAGCCGTGTGGGTGGCCGGCCATCGACGCCCCGCCGGCTGCCGCGCACACCTCGGGGGGCCCATGGCGGACGCGACACCGACCGGACCGACGACGTCACGCGGGATCGTGGAGCTGCGCGTGCACGGTGTCTCCGGCGCGGGAGCGGACCAGGTGTTGGACCGGCCGTACGTGCACCAGGTAGCCGGGGACCGCAGCGGAGGTTTCTACCGACCGCGCCCCGGCTATCCGGACTCCACCGGGACGGACGGGGTGACGCTGGAGGCGTACCGCTGGAGTGACCTGCCGTCCGGCACGGCCGTGCGGACGCTGTCACTGGTCTTCCTGCTGCCGTTCATGCTCTGCAACGTGGCGCTCTGGATGCGCCCGGCGAACACCGTCTCGCAGCGTGGCTTCATGGCACTGTGCCGGGTGCTCGCCCTGACCCTCACCATGCTCTACGTGCTCTCCATCGTCGGGGTGGCGCTGGACCTGATCGCCTGGCGCTGCATGGACACCCCATCGTGCCTGGCCGGCCGGAACTGGCTGTCCTGGCTCGGCGGGCGCCCGGCCGGGCTGCGCCTGGGTGTGCTGGCGCTCGTGCCGGTCGCCGCCATCGGGCTCGTCTGGTGGCTGGGCGCTCGCCCGGGCCATTCGTTCGACGCGTTCCGGACGCCGTCGACCCCGACGTCGAAACACCAGTTGAGCGCCGTCGGCCAGTGGGACGGCGAGCCGCTGGTGGGTCGACTGCGCTCGGTCCACGTCGCGGTGGCGTTCGCCACGCTGAGCGCCAGCCTGCTGGCCGCGCGAGCCAGCCAGCACCGCTCGTGGGTGATGGTGACCCTGCTGACGGCCACCGCGGCGGTGCTGCTGGCCTGCCTGGTCCTGGTCACCGTGGTGCCGAGCATCGACCGCACCGACCCGTCGCCACGGGTGGACGGGGCCTTCCGCGGGCTACGCACCATCGCCTGCGGCCTGACGATGCTGGTGATCGTGCACGTCGTCATCAGCCCGGCACCCTGGCCACAAGGTGGTGCGCTACCCGGTTACGGCGCGATCGTGGCCTGGCTGTTCGTCAGCCAGACGGTGCTGGTGGTAGCGCTCGCCGCGCTGGTGATCTGGCGGCGGGGCGGCGGGCAGAGCCGGTCACCCATCCGCGCCTTGGGAGCACCGGTCTTCATGACGATCTCGGCCGGGCTCGCCGTGGCGTTCTCGGCCGAGCTGGTCTACCGGGTGGCGGACCTGCTCGATCGCAAGGGGACGACAGCGGACGGCCTGGAGACTAGCCCTCCCCTGGCGTACAAATGGGCGATCTTCGGGTTTTTCCTGGCCGTGGTGACCGCACTGCTGGTGGCCGGCCTGGTCACCAGGCTGACCCGGCGCGGGCGGCGACGGGCCGCGCGGGCGATCGTGGCCGCCGACTTCCCGGAGGCGCCGCCACGCGCGGCGGCCCGGCTGCGGCGGGTCGAGCAGGCCGTGGCCCGGGCCCGCTTCACCGAACGGTTGGAACCGCTCTCCGTGGTGTACGCCGGCCTGGCGGCGCTCGGCCTGGCCACCAGCGTGCTCGGCCTGCTCCAGCTCCCACCCGGCGACGTGGCGCAGCGCTACATCGGCGTGCCGGAAGGGATGGTCAACTTCCTGATCGGTTCGGGTAGCTACGTGATCGCCGCGATCCTGCTCGGCCTGGTGGTGGGCGGCATCTTCGCGTACCGGACGGCGCAGTTCCGCCGGTACGTGGGTGTGCTCTGGGATCTGGGCACCTTCTGGCCCCGGGCGGCGCACCCGTTCGCGCCGCCCTGCTACGCCGAGCGGGCCGTGCCGGAACTGGCCAAGCGGATCACCTACCTGGTGGAACAGGGGCAGGGTGTGCTGCTGGCCGGGCACAGCCACGGCTCGGTGCTGCTCGCCGCCACGGTCCTGCAACTGCCCACCCGGATCACCGAGCGGGTGGCCCTGCTGACGTATGGGTCACCGCTGGGCCGGCTGTACTCCCGGCTGTTCCCCGCCTACGCCGACGAGCCGGCGCTGCGGGAGATCGGCGAACGGATCGGCTGGCGCTGGATCAACCTTTGGCGCGACACCGACCCGATCGGCGGCTGGATCTTCGCGTCCCACCGACCGGGGGAGGCCGAGACGCTGACCGGTCCGCCGGCGACCGTGGACCGGAGGTTGACCGACCCGCAGGACGTGGTGCCGGCGCCCAGCGACAGCGTTCCACCACCGATCCTCGGGCACTGGCCGTGCGAGTCGCAGGATGCGTTCGGGGAGGCGGTACGCGACCTCAGCGCACGACTGCTCCCCGCACGCCCGGCACGCGACTGAGCCGGCCGGCACGACTGCTCCGGCGGCCGGATATCGTCGCCTGGTGACCCCGTCCACGCCACCCGCCCGCCGGTTGATCGCCTCGAACAAGAAGGCCCGGCACGAGTACACAGTGCTGCGCACGTACGAGGCGGGCATCGTGCTGGTCGGCACCGAGGTGAAGTCGCTGCGCGAGGGGCGGGCCTCGCTGGTCGACGCGTTCGCGCACGAGCGCGACGGCGAGATCGTGTTGTACGGCCTGCACATCGCCGAGTACACCTACGGCACGTGGACCAACCACGCCCCGCGCCGCAACCGCAAGCTGCTGCTGCACCGCGCCGAGATCGACCGGATCCTGGACAAGGTCCGCGAGGGCGGGGTGACCCTCGTTCCTCTGTCGATGTACTTCGAGAACGGCTACGCCAAGGTCGAATTGGCCCTCGCCAAGGGCAAGCGCTCCTACGACAAGCGGCAGACACTGGCCGAGCGCGACGCCAACCGGGAGATCGCCCGCGAGCTGGGCCGGCACCTCAAGGGCCACCCCCGCCGGCCCTGACGCCGCAACGGGTCCTCCGCGCGCTCTCAACGTGCGGCGCATTCGCAAGGCCCTTCGCGGGCTCTCGTCGCGAGCGCCGTCGCACGCGCTGCGAGCGGTCGCCTCCGCACGCATGCTCTCGCGGGCGCCTTCGCGTGCGCGCTCCCGCGGGCGCCTTCGCGCAGGCGCTTCGCAGGCGCGTTCGCATGTGCCTGCGTGCGGTCGCGGCGTGGCGCGCCGGGACATCGTTGACGTCGTCCGAGAGACGTGGTCTGCTCAGTCGACGCCGTTGTTGAAAACGGTAATCATTAGCTGAAGCGGAGGAGAACCATGTCACTCACCGTCCCGCCCGCCCTGCTCGACGCCGCCGAACGCGGCCCCATCGACGACGAGGCGTTCATCGCCTGCGTCCGCGACTCGCTGCCGTACGCCTGGGCCACCGTCAGCCGGGTGGTCGCCGAACTGCAGGCCGGCGACGCCGACCTGGCCGACAACGTCGTCCCGCCGCCCACCGACGCCGACCGGGGTCAACTGCTCCGCGCGCTGGCGAGCGACGCGATCCGCGGTGGCCTGGAGCGGCACTTCGGCGTACGCCTGGCCTTCCAGAACTGCCACCGCGTCGCCGCGTTCCGCCCGTCGGCCGTCGACAGCGAGCGCTACCGCCGCTTCGTGTCGACCCGTGGCCAACTGCTCAACCAGTCCCCCGAACTCCGCAACTGCTGACCGTAGAGGCGGGCGGGCTCACGCGAGCCCGCCCGCCACACACCCCCAGATCTGAGCAACTTCCCGGATGGTGCTGCCTTCGATGCGGGAGAGGCAGCAACATCCCTGATGTTGCGCGGATCTTGACGACGGACACCGGTCCCGACCGCCCGGGAGCGAGGTTTGGGCCACCCTGCGTCTCGCGTCTCGCGTCTC